>NZ_AMPO01000001.1:65000-365000 GCF_000302455.1 Methanobacterium formicicum DSM 3637 | reverse complement strand
GGCTGTTTTCTTATAAATTATAAGTTATTAAGTATAAGTTATAAGTTATAATATTTAAAGTTTCCATATACAATATAATTAAATTCAAAGGGACGAAAGACATGAAAAAAATTTGGGGAATATGTGTACTCAATGATTAAAAATGAAAATCTGAAAAAAAAATAAAATAAAAATTTAAACTTTATTCAAAAGATAGGGATCATTCCGGGATGGTTCCCGGTGATGCATTCCCCACCACTAGCTGTGACAATGAAGGTATTCTCAATTCCTACCATCCCAATATCTTTAATTCCTTTTTTAGGTTCCACTGCAAAGGCCATGCCTTCCTGGAGTGGTTGGTCGAATCTTTCTGCAATCACCGGGAGTTCATCAATCAACAGGCCTATTGCGTGCCCTAAAAACTTTACCTTACGTGGTCCGAACCCCATGAAGTTCTCCAGAAAATCATCATCCAGGTTATCCATAATGTCACCATATATCTGGGAGGGAATTGTACCGGGTTTCAACATTCGGGCGATTTGGTTCTGGATTTCCACACACCTCTGGTGGGCTTCCAGGGCATGTTCAGGTAATGTGCTGCCATACATGTAGGTCATGGTCTTATCGGTGTTGTAACCATTTACAGCACAGCCTACATCTACAAATACCAGGTCACCTTTTTCCAGTTTTCGATTACGACTCCCTAAGACTGGTGCTGCTGGGCTTATCCCACGAGTTCCACTGGCACCGTCAAAATAGGTGGGATAAATGGAACTATCACCAAAACCAACATGTCCCACTACCATTTCGTTATCGAACATTCCAAAACGGGTTAATCCATCATGACCTTCATTTACCAGAGTTTTGAAGATTTCAACAGCCAGATCTGCTTCACTCATACCCTCCTGCAACATTTCAGGCACCATGTCTTCGGTAACCTTTTGATGGATTTTCCCTGACTTCCTCATGAAAGATAGCTCGTATTCACTTTTAACTGCCCTCACAGCAGCTAATTGTTGATCAACTGGTTTGAATTCTTTGAAAGGGAAGTGTTTGGTAAAACGCTGGTACAGTGCCAGGGGTACCACTTCAGTTTCCAGATAAACTGTATCTGGAAGAGTTTTAATTTCCTTACGAGCATCCCGGAAACTTTTCATTGGTTTAATATAGGGGAATAATGATTCATCCATTGCTCGTTGGTAACTGCGCCGTACCCATAAAATGGGATCTTCTTCACAGGGAATTAAAAGTATGCCCTCCTGCATGGTGCCGGTGAAGTAGTAAATGTTGATTTTACTGAAAATTACTGCCATTTCCCATCCCGGGTTTGAAACGTCCATTATGGCCTTAAAAGATTTTATCCTACCTTCGATCTGGGATAAAGGAACCTTTTCAATTAAAGCATTTTTCATTGCATTTATCTCCCACTACTTTACCAGTAATTTTAAAGGAACATATTCTTTATTTAAGGAAACATATTCTTCTAAAGAAGTACGTTCTGTTGAGAACACGTCCGTAAAAAGATGATATCCTCCTAGAAGAACGTATTTTTCTTGTAAATTATAGGCTTACACTTAAAAAAAACCTGAAGTGTTTAAAAAATGTTTAAAAGTTAACTTAAATTTAGATGATCTAAATTTAGAAGTTAACCCTTCTTGAGATGTCCATTGGAAGAGGTAGTGGCCTGTAGGGCATTCCTTCAGTTTCCAGTTTTATGACATCGATGAGTTCCTGAAGGCCCATGGATACCTTTTGACCGGTTTCTCTAACGTTAACTGTTAATTCAGAACCTCCTTCAATTTCACGGTCCCCAATTACAATAACATAGGATGCCCATTCTCCACCAGCATTACGGATCTTTTTACCCACTGTTTCTGGGCGGTCATCCACGTCCACACGTATATGAGCGTCCTTGATTTGCTGTGCCAGTTTATTTGCATACTCCATGTGTCGCTCTGCTATTGGTATGACTCGCACCTGGGTGGGTGCCAGCCACACCGGTAACATTGGGACTTTTTCTTTCATGTCCAGTGCTGATTTTTCAAGCAAACTACATATAACCCGTTCAATACTTCCGGTAGGACTGCAGTGTAAGATGAGAGGGTGGTGTTCATGCTCCTCAGAGTCAATGTAGTTGATTCCAAATCTTTCCCCACTTTCCACGTCAATCTGAATGGTAGGATTTTCAATTGGCCTTCCCAGGGCGTCAATAGCTGCAAAGTCCATTTTACATATCCAGTAGTGTTTACGTTCCGGTAGGATCTCCATCAGAACTGGTTTTCCAATCATGGCTGCTGCTTTGTTGATCCAGTCCTGATTTTCCTGCATGAAATCTGCTGTAGCCCGAAGTATAACTTCGTAATTGACATCCAGGTCTTCTCCAGTCTTTTTACACATTTCAATCTGGCCTTCAAACTCTTCCAGTGACTGGTCCAAGTCAGCACAAACTGTGTGCAGGTCAGGCATGGTGAATCCACGGAGTCTTTTTAATCCCACAACTTCTCCCTTTTTCTCCAGACGGAAACTGTAGGTTGAAAGCTCGTAGATACCCACTGGCAGGTTTTTCCAGGTTAAGAATGAGTCTGCCAGGATTCTGAATGCTCCGAAACAGGCTGCGAATCTGAGCATGAGGTCTTTTTTACCGCTGGTCATCCGGTACTGCCTTTCTCCGAATTTTTCTGCGTGCACCCGGATGGCATCATCGGCCAGGTCGTACATGATTGGGGTTTCCACTGGCATTGCCCCGCGGTCGGTTACCAGGTTGTAAACATAATCCGATAACAGGTCACGGATGAGCCTGCCTTTAGGGTACCAGCGGAGGTGTCCCACATCTGCAGATGGTTCGTAATCGGCTAGTTTTTTCTCACGCATGAGTTTCACGTGTGGGGGTTCTTCACCAGTTGATTCTCCCCTTCCTAGTTCATAATCCACCAGTTTTTTAAGGTCCTCATTCTGGTAATTGTAATTCTCGGTGTCCAGAAGTTCACCATCTGTTAATATGTAAAATTCTGATTCTTCACCATCTTCAGATTCATCTTTCTTTGTTTCCGCGGCTTTCTGGGAGGTTATGCTACGGGAAAGTTCAGATAGAGGGTGTCCCTTGCAGGAGACTTCGAATGACTTGTACCATCCGAAGGGTACTCTGCTTACCACCAGATCTCTGGTCTTGAGTTCTGATTCAAGGTTGGTGAGTATCTTCTTGGCTGCATCAGGTGCACCTAATGATGAGCTTAAATGGGCATAGGGATAAATTACGATGTTTTCTGGTTTAACTTTCCCGGATACATCCAATATTTCCTGCACAGCGTTTTCAACCACTGCAGTTGGGTTTTCTTCATCTTCCTTTTCCACGGCAGTGAAAACCACCAGTGCGTTTTCAAATTGGCCTTTCTTCTTTTCGTCTTCTATTTCCTCTGCAATTCGTGTTTTGGATTTGGTCTGGTACTTCAAATGATCAGAATGAATCAAAAGTATGCGCATACTACCACCTTAATATAAACTCAGTTAATTATATGATTGAGTTAACCTATTACCTATGTTAACCATTATCTTTTTTAGAACTTAACCTTAAGAATAAAATTCTGTCTTGATGTTATTTATAAGCTACCTCTTAAATTAAAAATGGACTTACCCTTTACCATAAAATTAGTTCAATAGGAGAATGATTTCACCAGGATAAACTTATAATAGGCCATTCATTTAATATTAAGTAAAAATAAAGTTAATAACATTAATTTGACCAATTTATGAATTTATTTATCCGTAATCATGAAATAACATGATAATATGCTGTTTCATACACTTCATAATTCAATCCCTAAAAAGAGATAGCATTTAAAAAGCTGTTGTGACAATATTTATAACATTATAAGTTTGCAATATTTTATTTTACTAAATCACAGGTGATTGGATGAGAAGTGATAACATAAAAAAGGGTATCCATAGAGCCCCCCACCGTTCCCTTTTAAGGGCTTGTGGAGTAACCGATTCTGAAATGGATAAACCATTCATTGGAATAGCTAACAGTTTTACCGACATAGTTCCAGGACATCTCCATTTAAAACAGATTGCAGATGCAGTTAAAATGGGAATAAATCAGGCTGGAGGTGTGCCTTTCGAGTTCAGCACCATGGCTATTTGTGATGGAATTTCCATGAATCACGACGGAATGCGCTATTCACTGGCCAGCAGGGAAATTGTGGCGGACACTGTGGAAAGTATGGCCCAAGCCCACAGTTTAGATGCTCTGGTCCTTATACCAACCTGTGATAAAACCGTTCCCGGCATGCTCATGGCAGCTGCCCGGCTGGACATACCAGCAATAGTAGTTACCGGGGGCCCCATGCTCCCTGGAGAATACAAAGGAGAAGTAGTGGACTTTATAAACGTTTCCGAAGCAGTAGGGCAGGTTTCAGCTGGGAAAATGAGTGAAGAAGAACTGGACGAACTGGAACGTTGCGCCTGTCCAGGTGCAGGATCCTGTGCCGGGCTTTTCACTGCCAACAGCATGGCCTGTTTAACTGAGACCATGGGAATGAGCCTACCTTACTGTGCCACCACCCATGCAGTTGATGCCCAGAAAATCCAGCTGGCCAGAAAATCCGGGGAGAAAATAATGGAACTGGTGGAAAAAAACATCACCCCATCCATGATCATGAGCCAGGAAGCTTTTAACAACGCCGTTGTTGTTGATCTGGCACTGGGAGGATCCAGTAACACCGCCCTACACTTACCAGCCATTGCCCATGAACTGGAAGAGAAGGGAGTTAAAGTTAATCTGGACCTTTTCGACTATTACAGCAGGAAAATACCACACCTGGCTGCAATCAGCCCTTCAGGTAAACATACCATGCTGGACTTGCACAAAGCAGGAGGTATTCCTGCAGTTTTAAAAGTTTTAGGAGATAAAATTGTTCAAGAAGCTCTTACCTGTACTGGTGACTCCATCGGCAATAATATCATCGATGCAGAGGTTTTGGATGATTCAGTTATTCATTCACTGGACAATCCAGTGCACCAGGAAGGAGGTATTGCGGTTTTAAAAGGAAATCTTGCCCCCAATGGTTCTGTGGTTAAGCAGGCAGCAGTCAACCCGGACATGTTGACCCACCAGGGCCCAGCCCGAGTCTTCAACAGTGAAGAAGAAACCACCAAAGCCATATTCGAGGGTAAAATCCAGGAACAGGATGTAATTGTGATTCGTTACGAGGGGCCCCGTGGGGGTCCTGGTATGAGGGAAATGTTAAACCCCACATCGGCAATATCTGGAATGGGAATCAAATCCGTTGCACTCATAACCGATGGCAGATTCTCTGGAGGAACTCGAGGTCCATGTATCGGACATGTTTCGCCAGAAGCTATGAGTAATGGTCCTATTGCCGTGGTGGAAGATGGTGACATTATAAAAATAGACATACCCCAGAGGAAACTGGAACTCATGGTAGATGAAGATGAAATCAAGCAAAGGCTTCAAAACATCAAACACCCTGAAAAACCATTGAAAGGATGGTTAGCACGTTACAGTAAAATGGCCAGTTCTGCTGATGAAGGTGCAGTTCTAAAATAGGGTGGTTTAATGGCCAAAAAGAGGAATAATAAAGTTAAACAAAAACCTAAATCCCCTCCTAAGGAAAAATCCAGTAGTATGGGAAAGGAAATAGCCAGTTATGTTATAATCATACTGGTGGGGATTATACTGGCCCAGCACCTGAATGTGGTGGTTTCTGGAAGTATGGAACCAGTCTTCTACCGGGGAGACGTGGTGGTAATAGAAAAAACCAACCTGTTTGGTATCCAGGAAGTTAACCCCACTGATCTGAATGTAGGAGATATTATCATATACAATGCCACCTGGTTCCCTGAACCTGTTATCCATCGTATAATCAGCATTCAGACCGGATCGGATGGACAAAAATATTACGTTACCAAGGGAGATAATAATCCCAAACCAGACCCGAGTTTGGTTTCAACAGGACAGGTACAGGCCAAAGTAGTGAGTATTGGTAACCAGCCCCTGGTAATCCCTAAAATTGGTTACATAACCCTATGGATCCGTGGATTATAATCCACTGATTCTGCTTTATTTTACAATCCACTAAATTAATTTACTAAACTAAATCAATCTACTAATAT
The DNA here is from genome assembly GCF_000302455.1 of Methanobacterium formicicum DSM 3637. Lineage (NCBI taxonomy): Archaea > Methanobacteriati > Methanobacteriota > Methanobacteria > Methanobacteriales > Methanobacteriaceae > Methanobacterium > Methanobacterium formicicum. The sequence goes on along the minus strand of NZ_AMPO01000001.1, from coordinate 358,889 downwards.
CATACACCTACAATAAAAAAATTGATTATCATAAAATTAACCACTATTATCAAAAAAACTCCCACTTACAAGGTGAATTCATGTACAGAAAACTGGAACAATATGCTATTCAATCCGTGAAAAAAACAATTCAAGATCTCGGATGGGAAGAACCCTCTGAAATCAAATTTGAAGTACCACCCAACTCCAATATGGGTGATCTGGCCACTTCCGTGGCTTTTCAATTAGCTTCATCACTTAAAAAATCTCCAGTGGAGATTTCACAAAACATTTCAGGTAACATTGAAATTATACCTCCTTTTAAAAAAGTAGAATCCAAAGGACCCTATGTTAACTTTTTCTTTGACCCGGAAATGTTCTCACGGATGGTTCTTGAATCAATTCAGGAAGACTACGGTGCTCTGGAAAACAAGCAAGAAAAAGTAATCCTGGAGCACACTTCTGCCAATCCCAACGGACCATTACACATTGGACACATCAGAAACGCAATTATAGGCGATTCACTGGCCCGAGTTCTTAGAGCAGCTGGTTTCCAGGTGGAAACCCAGTACTACGTTAATGATATGGGACGACAGATAGCCATGATCGTTTGGGGACTTCAAAACCTGGACTACCAGATGGATCCTGATGGAAAGAAAGATGTGGAGATAGGGAAACTTTACTTCCAGGTTAACCAGAAATTAAAAGCAAATCCAGAAATTAAAAGCCAGATAGATTCTATCCTTAAAACATACGAGGAAGAAAACCCCCCGGAACTGGAATCAATGTTTAAGGAAGTGGTTAGTAATTGCCTGGAAGGGGTGGAAAATACTTCCCGCCGTATGAACATCACCCACGACGCATTCGTATGGGAGAGCCAGTTTGTCAGGGACGGTTCAATGAAGAAAATACTGGAAACCCTGGATGAATACACCAAACAAAATGATGTGCTCTACCTGGATCTTACTGATTACGGAATTGAAAAAGAACTTATTTTAACCCGTTCAGATGGAACATCCCTTTACAGTACCCGAGACTTGGCCTATCACTTGCAAAAATCTGAAAACTCAGATCAGGTGGTGGATGTTCTGGGTTCGGATCATAAACTGGCCATTGACCAGTTAAAAATTGCCCTGGGCTTATTAGGGGGAAAAAGTCCGGATGTTATTTTCTACGAGTTCATCACCCTGCCTGAAGGATCCATGTCCACTCGGAGGGGAGTGTTCATCAGTGTGGATGAGCTGATAGACGAAGCCACCCAGAGGGCCAGGGTAGAACTGGATGAGCGAAGACCGGAACTGGGTGAAGATGAGAAAAAGAAAATTGCAAAAATCATCGGTGTGGGAGCTATACGCTATTATATTGCACGATTATCCCCAGAAAAGCACATTGTATTTAAATGGGATGAAGCATTAAGTTTTGAAAGAGGATGTGCATCTATCCAGTATGCTCATGCCCGAGCATGTAAATTACTGGAAAAAGCAGGCGGATTCACTCCATCAGAGGTAAAAATGGATACTTTGAACTTCCATGATCTGGATACACTGGAAGTCGACCTCTTAAAAACCCTGGCTAAATTCAGTACCGTTATTGAAGATTCAGCTAGAGACCTGAGAGTTCATTCTGTGGCCCAGTACGCCCTTGAAGTGGCTGGTGCCTTCAATAAATTTTATAAATCAGTTCCAGTGATTGGATCTGAAAAAGAATTCTTAAGACTTCTCATGGTAGACAAATCCCGCATAACCATTAGAAATTGCCTTGATCTACTGGGAATAGAAGCCCCGGTATCAATGTGAGTAGTGGATAAGAATAAGAGAGAATACTTATGATGCAAGTTAAGGTTCTAAACCTTATTAAATTAAGGTTCTTAAACCTTTATTAAAGTAATTGAATATAGAGAACACATCTTGATATAATTAGCTGATTCTTAAAATGTAGAATTAGGTGATGATTATTAAGCTGTTGATTATTATAAGATTATTATAAAACATTAAAACAAATTTATTTAAGAAAATGTTTCAAGGGATGTATTTAATGTCTACTAATACTGAACAAAAAATATTAGACGCTGCTTTAAAAGTTTTCTCAGAAAATGGTTATACTGGTGCTAGAACCAGAATAATCGCCGAAAAGTCTGGTTTTACTGAGATGACCCTTTTTAGAAAGTTCGAAACAAAAGAAAATCTTTTTAATAAGGTTCTAACTGTAAACAAACAGAGGGTAATGGAAGATGTTAATTCCCTACTGGTTCTAGATGAGGAAGTAACAGACCCTAAAACCCAATTCAAATCCTTAATCCTAAATTTAGTGGATTTAGTTGATAAAAACTTTGAATACGTGAATATAATCGTTTATGAACGAGACAATGTTTCCAATTCCATTACTGAAATCTTCATACTGCATCTGTCTAAGTTCCTGGAAGAAATATTCCCTCAAAAAAATGTGGATCCTACTGTGCTGGCCTACATGATCTTGAGCTTCCTGTATTTCATCACTCTTAACCGAAAAACAGGACAGGCGTATTTTGATTTGGACAAAGCTGTTGAAGAATTTATAGATTATCATTCCAGATGCCTGGAAGTATAATCTCATTTTCCACCTATTTTTTCCGCTTTTATTTTTTTAAAGTTTTTTTAAATCTTTCCATTTCTCACAATGATAGCTATCATTAACTATTTTTGGAATAGTGTTTTTGGAATAGTGTTTTTTAATGAAAATTGGTAACCTTAACAAATTCACACAGAGTAAATTCAAATTTTCTTCAACTCTTCATTAAGAGGTACATTATAGCTTTTTGCACATGTAAACGGTTCTCAGCCTGATCCCACACAGCTGATTGCGGACCATTTAAAACTTCTTCAGTTATTTCCTGACCCCTTATAGCAGGGAGACAGTGCAGGACCATAGCATCCTCGGCAGCCATTGCCAGGATATCCTGGTTAACCTGATAATCATGCATGTCTTTTATTCTCTGGGCTTCTTCGGCTTCATCACCCATACTAACCCATACATCAGTGTAAATTACATCAGCATCCTTAACTGCTTCTGCAACATCACTGGTGATTTTAATAACTGAACCTGATTTTTCAGCAATCTTCTCTGCCTCTTCTAAAATAACCTGATCAGGCTCATAACCTGGAGGACAGGCTACAGTGAAATCCATGCCCACCATGGCTGTTGCCAGCAATAGAGAGTTACATACGTTGTTCCCATCACCCATAAATGTCATCTTAAGGTCTAAAGTGTTTTTGCGCTCCAGTATGGTGAAAATATCAGTAAAGGCCTGGCAGGGGTGTTCTAGATTGGTTAAACCATTTATCACCGGGATATCTGCGTACTTGGCAAACTGGAGGACATCATCGTGCTCACGTGCCCTGATCATAATTCCATCTACATAACGACTCATTGCCCGTGCAGTGTCCGGAATGATCTCTCCTCGCCCTAGCTGAAGGTCTGAAGCGGATAAATACAGTGGATGTCCACCTAACTGGTACATACCAACTTCGAAGGATATCCTGGTTCTGGTTGAAGATTTTTCAAAAACCATAGCCAGTGATTTGCCTTTTAATGGTTTTTCAGGTCCTTGTCCTTTTTTAAACTCTTCTGCTTTTTCCAGTATTTCATCCAGATGGTTTCGCGCGTCTTGCGCGGATAAAAGATGTTTCATATAACTCATCCCTTAAGTTAATCCTTATTTTTAAATAAAAATTGATAGCGAAGTAATGATAATTTTGTTTTTATTATTATGAGTTTGTTATTACTTCTGAAGATGGAATATCTACTGATACCTTTACTTAAAGTTTATGACCAGGATAAAATTTTTTGGTGATATTCTACAGAGATGATTTTCGAACATCACAGCAACTCATAATATCACAGCAAATCTTAGAACATGCAATATTTAACCGAATTCAAGCCTGTAAACCCGTTTAATCGCCTCAAGCTCTTTTTCACTGTTTTTTAATTTTTCCTCAACTATACTGACCTTTACCAAATTCCGAATCCATTCTTCACGGAGATTTTCAGATTCTTCAGCAGGATTATCCATAAGCCTATTATGGGCTTCTTCTACCAGTTGCTGATGTTTGATAATATCCTGCTGTGCTTCATCCCGGTTTGATTTTGCCTTTTTAAAAAGTTTGGACAGGCCTTCCCTTATCTCTTCATCTACTAATGACTTGGAATTAGAAATCTCCTCTTTAAGATGAGCAATTTCTTTATCATTCCGTTGCAGGCCATTGCCTAACTGGTCTAACTTACTCTTTGTGTTTTTTATTTTTTGAGGGTCTTCCCATGTATTGAATGATAAAATTTGAGATTCCAGCGTTAGAATCTCAGCTTTTATCCGGGCATTGTCTTGCAGGGCCTGGTCCAGTTTCAACTCATTGTCCAGTATTTCGCGTGCTATTTGCTTAATTCTTTCAGCATTGGGCAGATTATTCAGGTATCTTCTGGATCTGGTCATTTAAACCCCCCTAACCCTCAACATTACTCCATCCATTCATGAAGAATTATTTACACTCTAATTTTTTTGTGGATGTTTATGATTTGCGGATTTCATTCATATGCTGGATACGTTTCAGGATAATTTCATCAGTTCCCACATCACTACGGTGGTACAGGTCCCCGTGCACGTGCTGGGTAGCTCTTTCACAGCGCTCTTCGGCATCATGGATACTGTCTCCCGTGGTGACCAGGCCCAGTGCCCTGGAACCAGTGGTTAATACATTTCCATCTTTTTGGTTTACTGCTGCGTAAAACACCAGCCCACCCTCGGCTTTAATCTTTTCTTCATCCACCAGAATAGGTTGGCCCGATTTTCCACTTTCAGGATAACCATTGGGGACCAGATATTTGCAGACTGTTGCCTGTGGCTTGAAATGAGCTTTTTTAAGGTTTCCGTCAACTACTCCCTGGCATAATTCTACCATACTGGTTTCCAAAAGTGGCAGTACGTTCATGGCTTCTGGATCTCCGAAACGAGCATTGTATTCCACTAATTTAGGTCCGTCACGGCATAACATGAATTGACCGTACAAAACTCCCTTGTAAGGACCTACCTCTTTTTTAACTGCATTAATGGTTTCTTCCATGACTTTAACCGCAGAATCATACTCTTTTGATTCAAGAAATGGTAAAAGACCATTTTTATCAGAATATGAACCCATTCCCCCAGTTATTGGGCCCTGATCTCCCTCGTAGGCATGAGGATGATCCTGAGCTGCTGGCATTGGAATTAAATGATCTCCATCCACCAGAGCCTGTACTGTGAATTCTTCACCCACCAGACGTTCTTCTATGACCACGCTGGCATGACCGCCAATTTTATTGTCAATAATCTCTTTAACGTAATTTTTAGCTTCTTCTGAGTCTTTAAGGTGTTCACCTACGATTTTAACTCCCTTCCCCCCGGTTAAACCTACTGGCTTCACCACCACATCATCACCAAAGTCATCGATGAACTCACCGGCATCTTCTACTGTGTCAAAGGCACCGTAGGCAATGGATCCGGAGATGTTATGTTTGGTGAATAACTCCCTCATGAATGCCTTGTCTGTTTCAATTCTGGCAGCTTGACGTGTGGGTCCCACACAGGGAATGCCCGCTTCCTGGAGCATGTCCACTATTCCGTGTTCCAGGGGTGCTTCTGGTCCGATTATGGCCATGTCCACTTTCCAATCCAGGGCCTGTTTTTTCACCCCTTCAATGTCCATTTCACTACCAATCTTGAATTGGGAGATACGGGCGATACCCGGATTTTGATTGCTCATTATTGAATAAATATCAGCTTCTTTATGTAACGCCTGACAAATGGCGTGTTCTCTTGCTCCAGTTCCTACCACCAGAATCTTCATATTAACCCTCCAAGTTTCTTAAATTAAATCTTTAATTCCACACACATATAATTCATGGTTTTATAAAGGAGCCTTTGGTGAAGCTGTAAATGCTCCACTAAAAAACCCTTTATTTACCTTTTAAATATCGTTACGTGCCAGATATTAGGTAGGTTAACCATGTAAATAGTTTATCAACCTTTAATGAATTCCAATTATTATTATACATACAAATACATATAACATGAAAACTAATCGGCATATAATAAAATAATGTGGATTTTTTTAAATAAAATTTTTAAATAAAGGAAATTTGTAAGGAAATTTGTCAAGCAACACAATTTAGGTGTCAAATATGAAGGGCAGTCAAGCCATAATAAAGTCACTAACCGATGAGGGAGTGGACGTAGTCTTCGGATATCCTGGAGGAGTCCTACTCCCCCTGTACGATGTAATCTACGATTCAGACCTCAAACACATACTGGTAAGGCACGAACAGTGCGCAGCCCACGCAGCAGACGGTTACGCTCGGGCCTCTGGTAAAGTAGGTGTATGCATAGGCACTTCCGGTCCTGGAGCCACCAACCTGGTGACCGGTATTGCCACAGCTTACATGGACTCCGCTCCTATTGTAGCCCTGGCAGGGCAGGTAGGTACCTCCCTAATTGGTAACGACGCATTTCAGGAAGTAGACACCATAGGCATGACCATGCCCATTAGCAAACACAATTTCCAGGCTATGGAATCATCAGAAATACCCCCGATGATAAGATCATCGTTTTACATAGCTCGAACTGGTAGACCCGGCCCAGTGGTGGTTGATTTGCCTAAAGATGTCCAGGAAGGTGAACTTGATTATCCAGAAAACATAACCATTGACCTGCCAGGTTATAAACCCACCAAAAAAGGACATCCCCTGCAGGTTAAAAAAGCCGCAGAACTGATATTAAAATCTAAAAAACCAGTTATTCTTGCAGGAGGCGGTGTGATCCTTTCCGGTTCATCACCCGAGCTACAGCACCTATCAGAAATAATCGGAGCACCAGTAACCACCAGTTTAATGGGTAAAGGATGTTTCCCTGAAGATCATCCACTATCACTGGGAATGCTGGGAATGCACGGCCGTGTAGCATCCAACATGCTGGTAGATGAATGTGACTGTCTCATTGCAGTGGGTTGTCGATTCTCAGACCGTACCACAGGAGATGTGAATAAATTCTCACCTAACGCTAAAATAATTCACATTGACGTTGATCCAGCTGAGATTGGGAAGAATATAGATGTGACTGTGCCCATTGTGGGTGATGCCAAGATCATCCTATCCCACTTATTGAGGATCATATCCCAAACACAGCAGCCTAACAATCATGACTGGACAGATTACGTAAAAACCTTCCGTGCCAGTTGTATGCCCCGTCTTTCATTTGATGACATGCCCCTTAAACCACAGCAGGTTATAAAAGAGATTTCAGAAGCAGTTACAGATGATACCATAATAACAACTGATGTTGGTCAGAACCAGATGTGGATGGCCCATTATTTCACCTCCAGAAATCCGAGGAAGTTCATATCATCAGGAGGCCTGGGAACCATGGGATTCGGTTTCCCTGCAGCCATGGGAGCCAAAGTAGCAATGCCAGATAATGATGTGGTAGCAGTTTGCGGAGACGGTGGATTCTTAATGGTCTGCCAGGACCTGGCAACGGTTAAGGAATATGACATTCCAGTGGTTGTCTGTGTCCTGGACAACCGTTATCTGGGAATGGTGGCCCAGTGGCAGAAACTGTTCTACGATGAGAGAATCTCCCAGACCAAACTCAATGCCATGCCTGACTTTGTTAAACTGGCCGAAGCTTTCGGAGTCAACGCTCACCGTGTGGAACGTCCCGGCGAGATGAAAGAAACACTGAAAAACGCCTTGAATTCAGGAGAACCAACTCTAATTGATGTGATGATCGATCCAAATGAGATCCTACCTATGGTACCCCCAGGATGCGGTCTCACTGAAATCGTTGGAGAATACAAGGTTGAAAGGGAAAACCCGGGTGAGATAAACTACCGACCTTCTGCCCAGGAAACTGGAGGTGATTAAAATGGACCAGCAGAGAAGCCATATAATCAGTGCCATAGTACTGCACAGGCCAGGTGTCCTCCAGCGTGTTGCTGGCCTGTTCACCCGTAGAGGTTTCAACATCGACAGTATCACTGTAGGACCCTCAGAACAGGATGGACTTGCCCGTATGACCATCATCTCCCAGGGGGATGATAAAATCCTGGAACAGATCACCAAACAACTGAATAAGATCATCGAAGTGATTAAGGTGCGGGATCTGGATGCAGAGGGAACTGTAATCCGGGAGCTGTGTCTTATCAAGACCCATGCCACATCAGAAAGATCCCGTTCAGAGATCATTCAATATGCCAAGATATTCAGGGGCAGAATCGTTGATGCAGGACCAGAAAATCTCACTCTGGAGATCACCGGAACACCTGAAAAAATCGACGCACTCATTGACCTTTTAAGAAGCTTTGGTATCAAAGAAATCTCCAGAACTGGACCAACCGCCATATCAAGGGGTTCAAAAACAATATAAAATTTATTATTGATCCTTAACCCCCCCTTATTTTTATTTTTAATACTAAAGCAATCCCCTAAATTACACCTTAAATATTGTTATTCCCTATAAATAAGGTGTTTTTAGAAGTTAAATGCGTTTAATATGCCTTAATTCAACTCAGGGCAAACTTTATTAATCAAACTCCATCAATATTAGACATATAAAAAAAACCTAAGAAAAAAATTTCTTATATGCCCCTGGTGGTATTTCTTTTGAATTTTAAAAGAGGTGACCCATATGAAGATTTACTATGAAAAAGACGTGGATATAGACGTACTTAAGGATAAAACCATAGCAGTTATTGGATACGGAAGTCAAGGAATGGCTCAAGCCCGAAACATGGCCGAAAGTGGACTGAATGTTGTGGTCGGACTCCGAAAAGGAGGAAAATCCTGGAAAATCGCAGCTGATCATGGAATGAAAGTTTTAACCGTTGAAGAAGCTGCAGAAGTAGCTGATGTTATTCACGTGCTCATTCCTGATGAAATACAGGCTGATGTTTACGAAAAATCAATCAAACCTGGCCTGAAAGAAGGTAACACCCTCAGTTTCTCCCACGGATACAACATACACTACCAGTACATAAAACCACCAGCCAATGTTAACGTTACCATGATCGCCCCTAAAGGTCCTGGTTCCACAGTTCGCGGACAGTACGTTGATGGATTCGGTGTTCCTGGCCTGGTGGCAGTCCAGCAGGATTACACTGGCAATGCACAGCAGGTGGCACTGGCCATGGGCCAGGGAAGCGGCCTAACCCGCGCTGGAGTCCTCGAAACCACCTTCAAAGAAGAAACTGAAACTGATCTGTTTGGTGAACAGGCAGTTCTCTGTGGAGGAGTCACTGAACTCATAAAAGCAGGGTTCCAGACCCTGGTGGAAGCTGGATACCAGCCAGAAGTCGCTTACTTTGAAACCTGTCACGAAGTCAAACTCATCGTTGACCTCATATACAAGAAAGGATTCGCTGGAATGTGGAATGATGTCAGTAACACTGCAGAATTTGGAGGATTAACCCGAAGGGAAAGAGTTATAACTGAAGAATCCCGTAGGGAAATGAAAGAAATCCTCAAAGAAATCCAGAACGGTAAATTCGCCAAAGAATGGGCCCTTGAAAACCAGGCCGGAAATCCTCAACTCAACAGGATGAGGGCCATAGAAGACGAACTGGAAATTGAAAAACGGGGCAAAAAGCTCAGAAAACTCTGTGGACTGGAAGAATAATTCTTTTCCACCCTTTTTTTATTTGAAAACAGGATTTTATCTAATGATTTTATTCAGATAACCTTATCTGATGACTTTATCAGTTTAGTTTATTTAATGACTTATCTAAATGGTTATTATTTAAATCATCAAAATTACTAATTTAACTTACTTCTCTTTCACTAATACTGATCTTACCCCGGGTGAACTAAAAATGGTATTTGTAGGAATGGATCACGGAACCACAGGTGTTTCTTTTACAGTTTTAGAACCAGAACCAGAACATCTCAAGATAGGACGGGATGAACTCTCCGCTGGTGAGGTTTCCGCAATGGAAGAACTTTCCAGGATAGTTGATCTGGATTCAATCCAGCTGATGGCCATTACCTACGCCATGGGTGACGGTATAAACAAAATAACACCCCTTGAACATGTGAAAAATAGGGGTATTCTCTCCATTGAAGGAGCAGGAAAGGTTACCGGTGGTGGTACCGCTGTTTATGAGGAGATTGAAAATTCAGGAATTCCCACTGTTTTAATACCTGGACTACACCAGAACACCCCTTCCATGGATCCTAGGTTCAAAGCTGCGTATTCTCATCACGCCAGTGCAGAAAAGGTGAGTATATGTTACAATGCCCATCTGGAAACTGGATATGAGCACTTCATTGTATCGGATATCAGCTCCAACACCGTGAGTCTTCTCCTGGAAAATGGGAAAATCAGGGGGGCGGTGGATGCCTGTCTTGGTTCCATGGGAATTGTTCACGGGCCCCTGGATTTGAAGATGATTCGTGATGTTGATGAAGGATTACGCACTGCTAACCAGTGTTTTTCCCGTGCAGGTGCAGTTAAAGTGGCTGGTATTGATGAAAAGGTGGCCCACGCCAAGGACGTTCTCCTGAAACGATACCAGGAAAAAGACCCCCAGGCCGAGCTGGCCCTGGAAACCATGCTCATGACTATTGTCATGGAAATATGGGGACTGGCAGGAATCGCCAATAATGAAATAGAGGGAGTGGTACTAACGGGTTCGGTGGGATCCATGCAGGAACCATTTGATTTTTTCGGTTCACTGCAGGATGAAGTGGAAGACATTGGAGAAGTGGTAATGCTACCCCCGACATCTGGTTCCGTGGGAAGCGCCCAGATTGCTAAGGCTGTTTTTGAAGGTGCAGATGATATACTGGGAATTGGAGTACACTCCAAACCAGAATAGTGACATTTTCAACTTTTAACGCACGAAAAATAAGATTATGGCACCTTAAAAGTAAGTCTACTGTAGAATTTATTCCTTGAATAGTATTGTTCCAGCTGGAGAAGCACAACAATTTATTTTCTACTGTAGAAAATATTCTCAGCATATAACCTTAAAACTCAGTATAATCCATTAATACCCAGCATAATATCCTAATACTCAGTATAATACCTTGAAATTATCCGGATTTTAGCTGAATTTTATCTACTGTAGAAAAATATGAAACCTCTCTTAAGCCCTATTTTTAAAAATAAAAGATAATTAATCCTCAAAAAAATTTAAATCCTCGAAATATTAAAAAAGTTAAATTTTATTCCATCCATCCATCCATCAATTCCAGGGGAGCTGTTGCATCCAGAGAAATGGGAGTTAAAGTTGCACATCTTTCACGCTTAAGAGTATGGACATCGGTACCCTCCTCATCATCCTCTACAGAATCACCATCAATCCAGTAGTATGGTCTTCCCCGGGGATCCAGGCGTTCGGTAATATGCACCCGATACATTCTCTCACCTAAACGGGTGAGCCGTATACGATCGCTTTCAGGGTGGGATGGAATATTCAGGTTTAAAAAATCAACCCCTTCTGGCAACCCTTTCTTTAAGATCATCCTGGCAACCCTCTCCGTCATCTTCTGAGCATGGGAAAAGTCCAGATCCACGTGACCATCATGAAACTTGATATCTCCCCGAGTAACTTGCATTGAAACTGAAAGTGCGGGGATACCGTTAACTGCTGCCTCCATGGCAGCTCCAATTGTTCCAGAAGTGGTTAACTCTGATTTTCCCAGGTTTTCACCAATATTAATTCCAGATATAACTAAATCCGGCTTTTCATCAGCGATTTGAAAGATACCAATAATTAACGCATCCGTGGGGGTTCCAGAAACCATATGGGCCTCACTACCATCATTCATAGTTGTAGCTGTAACTCTAATCGGTTCAAAAAGGGTTAATGCATGGCCAATTCCACTTTGTTGAGTGGCCGGGGCAACTACCAGTGTTTGGTCCAGTTTTTCTGCTGCTTTTTTAGCAGCGATGATTCCTGAGGAGTTAACTCCATCATCATTAGTGATGAGAATGGTCATAAAAGCAAATTTATACCTCAACATCTAAATAGTTTGCGCGGCAGTAACCAGTTGGTGAGGGGAACAGTTTTAAGTATAAAGAAATAAAAAACAAATATTATCATCTAGTAAATAAAGAAACTATGGGGTGATGTTATATCATCACTGTTTGAAGGTGGGGGAAGTGGATAAAAACAGATTAGTCAAATTCATGGCAAGGATAATGGAAGAATCAGGCTTCAAGGTCTACCGTAACTTCCAGACTTCCCGACACATCATTGACATCTACGGAGTTCTACCCACCATCCTCGGAGATATTGGGGTGGTTGTAGCCTGTAAAAACTATGATGACCGATGGGAAGTAGGTCTTGACGTTTTGAAGGAGATGGAAATGGTGGGAAAAACCCTGAAAGCCTCCAAGATCGTGGTGGTAACCACCTCGTACTTTACCAAAAGTGCAGTAAACTACGCTGACCGCAGGAACATCAAAACCATAGATAAAGATGGGTTAGTAGCACTGGCCAAAAAATTTTCCACCCAGCATGAGGATTATAGTGGAGTCCAAGTATACGATGAAGACGAAGGAGAAGGTGGGGGAAATCCAGAGGTAGTCGAAGATTACACACCTTCATCAAGCACTGCATCGTCGTTTCCAAAGACATCACCCTCTTCCGGTTTCTTCAGCAGGGGAAAGGGAAGTTTAGATCGATCCAACAAATCAAGATCATTCTCCATGCCAGAGGCACCCGGTCTTAAACCCCTCTTAACCAATACAATATCCCTGATAATAATTGTATTCCTGCTTTCATCCCTTATAACCTACGTAATCAGTATGGGATACACCAATACTGCTATTTTAGGAGTCACGAAAATATTAATTTCCGCAGTCTTATCCTATGGACTGGTGATGGCTGTGGAGCGTGACGTGACCACCACTCTCAGTAAAGGAACAATCGTATTCTTTGTTTCCCTGGTGATCTACGTTATCATGATCGTAGTCACGTAAACTTCCTTTTTTTAGATAAGTCCATTTTTTTAAACTTTTTAATCCATTTTTTTAGATTTTAACGATTGATTTCATTTTAACCATTTAAGAATCTGATTTTATAGATTTACAAACAGTAACAGAAGCATTAAGAGAAAAATTACAAAACTAAGGTAAGATATTCAACAAAACTGATTCAACAAAACTGATTCAACAAAGTGATTCAACAAAAGTGACCAATGTGATCCAACCAAGACCACCAGGAAATCCAAATACTTGATCTAAAAGTGGCCCAATATACGGAATGATTTCAACTGCAAAGATTCATTAAAAGACGCACGATAATCTGAAAGTTAAACACTTTTGCTTGTACCTATTCAACTGTATCTTTAATCTGATTAATTCATTCCAAAAATTTAAAAAAGTTCATGCCATTGGAGTAGATGGAATGGGCCGGAGGAGATTCGAACTCCTGATCACCTCGGTGTGAGCGAGGTATCATACCCCTAGACCACCGGCCCAGCTGTAATAAGATTTCAAATATGATTTAAGCTTCTTATTAATCTTAAAATAACAAATACGGATTTATTAAATGATTTAAAAATGGGCCGGAGGAGATTCGAACTCCTGATCACCTCGTTGTAAGCGAGGTATCATACCCCTAGACCACCGGCCCATACTAGGTACTTCCATGGTTTGGTAGGGAAGTTATATAAAGTTTTCCAAGATGGTTGGTTGCCAGTATGAAAATGGATTTGTAAAAAGATGATAATCTAGGACTTTAATTAAACACCATAACCTTCTTAAATCCACCATAGAGAGTTTAGTTTAACGATACTCAAAATTAAATCGATTGTTGAATTTGAAATAAGTGGTTAAACTTGAAATAAAATTGATTCTGAATAAACTAAGTTAAATTTGAAATAATATATCAATTCAATTACATAACCGGTCAATTACAAGCCCCAGGAAAATTTAACCATTTATGAAAATATAGCTACAGGATTATTACCGGCAAATAGTTGGTAAATATAATTTAATAAACTAGTGTAACCAATAGATTCTGGATAAGATCATTATTTAATTTTTGAGGGATAACATGGCCTTTGACGAGTCAGGAAAAATATGGTTCAATGGAGAATTAGTTGATTGGAAGGAAGCAAACATTCATGCATTATCACACGTAGTTCACTACGGATCCAGTGTTTTTGAGGGAATAAGGTGTTATAATACTAAAAAAGGTCCGGCAGTGTTCCGCTTAAAAGAACATGTTCAACGCCTCTACAACTCCGCTAAAATCTATCGAATGGAAATACCCTACTCTCAGGAAGACTTCTGTCAGGCTATCCTGGATACCATCAAGATTAACCAGCTGGATGCGTGCTATATTCGTCCTGCTATATTCCGAGGTTATGCTGAACTGGGAGTTTATCCCCTGAACTGCCCGGTGGAATCCATTATCGCTGTCTGGGCCTGGGGAAAATACCTGGGAGAAGAGGCTCTGGAAAATGGAGTGGATGTTGGTGTTTCTACCTGGCGCCGTATGGCTCCCAACACCATGCCCAACATGGCCAAAGCCGGTTCTAACTACATGAACAGCCAGCTGGCCAAAATGGAAGCCGTGTCCAATAATTATGATGAAGCTATAATGCTGGACTACCAGGGAATGGTCAGTGAAGGTAGTGGAGAAAACATATTCATTGTAAAGGACGGAGTCCTGCACACACCACCCCGTGCTTCTTCATTGCTGGACGGTATTACCAGGAATTCTGTAATCACCCTGGCCAGAGACATGGATTTGGAAGTTAAAGAAGAAGAAATACCCCGGGAAATGCTTTACGTAGCCGATGAACTCTTTTTAACCGGTACTGCAGCCGAAATAAGTCCCATAAGATCGGTTGACCGCATAACTGTAGGTAATGGTAAGCGGGGAGAAATTACGAAAAAATTACAGGACGATTTCTTCGCAATTTTAGAGGGTAATGCAGAGGATAAGTATGGTTGGTTAACTTTTGTTTAACTTAAAGAGTTTCTAGAATAATTCTTCAAAAATCAATTTAATCTGAAAACCCAACTTAAAAAATACTTTTTTTTAAATTTTTATTTTTAATAGTCAACTTCTATTTTTAATTTACAGTTTTTAGTTCCATCGCTCGCTATCCTGTTTTAGCCATTTTTTTGGTTTTAGATAGTTTCCCAAAGTTCAATTTATTAAAATTATAATAATTTTAAGTGAATGGTCAAGCGAATTTGGGTGTAATTTATGGGGAAATAATAGATAAATAGGGGTAAATCCTGGAATAAGCTTATTTTAAGTTAAAATTAATATTCAATTGAAGGTAAGTAGATTATTCATGTATCTGTTGTTATAAGTTATAAGTTAGAACTTATATCTTACAACTTATAACTTATAATCACATGTTTTAAATACCGGCTAAACGTATTAATTACCTTCAGATTACCTTTTAACTATACTAAATTAAGGCATAATAGAAGTGAAAAATAAAAAATAAGAGACCATAGGTAAAATATTAAATTGGCATCGTAGTAAAAATTTGGAGAAGTTATTATGGATATTATTCAAGCAATAATAATGGGTGCAGTGCAAGGATTAACTGAATTCCTGCCAGTGAGCAGTTCAGCCCACCTGGTCATAGCCCCTCAGTTACTGGGCACACAATCCAGTCTGGCATTTGACACCCTCTTACACGTAGGTACTCTGGTAGCAGTGATAGGATACTTCTGGAAAGATATCACATCCATGATAAAAGCATTAGTAGCCAGTCTTCGTGATATTCCCAGAGGGAACTTCAAAGAAGGTGTGAAGGAAGATCCATTTAAAAGATTAACCTGGCTGGTAGTGGTAGGTACCATTCCGGCGGGTTTAATGGGAGTACTGTTTAAAAGTGAGTTCGAAAGCCTTTTCAACTCCGTTACAGCAGTTGGTTTTTTCCTCCTTATAACTGGAGTCATCCTGTGGGGTTCAGAATGGATAGCAAAGAAAAACAAGGATAAAAAAGGTAAAGATGTTAAAGAAGTTAGCTTTACCAATTCACTGGTTATTGGACTTTTCCAGGGATTTGCCATTGCACCCGGGATATCCAGATCAGGATCCACCATTGCCGCAGGATTATTCTCCGGACTGGAGAGAAAACTAGCTGCACGTTACAGCTTCTTACTCTCCATACCAGCCATACTTGGTGCGGCGCTAATACAGGCCAAGGACATTGTTAGTTTTGATGCAAACCTGGAAGTTCTAATTGCTGGATTCTTATCAGCAGCTATCTTCAGTTACCTGGCAGTTAAATTCATGATGGGCTACATCCAAAAACACAGCCTGAACATATTTGCTATTTACTGCTGGATTGTAGGTGCACTGACCATTATAATTTCAATGGTATGGGTATAAGGATTTTTAAATCCCCTTCTTCACCATTTTTTCCTGTAAAGAAATAAAAATTAGCATTTTAATTTTTTAAATGAATAGATCTCCTATTCTATTTTTAATCTTATTTTATGTTTATAAATAAATAATTTAGAAAAAAATTATGATTAAATTAATGATTATAATCTGATTTTAACCAGTACAGTACAGGGAGCACTGTCAATTCCCTCAACCTGCCATGGAATAACCATCAATTCATCCAAAATCATGCCCTGCTCTATGGCCCGTAAATTCAGATCCTCCACAAAAAGGAGGGGTTTACCCAGATCCTCCTGTGTTCGGAAGGCAGTCTGGTGAAGGTCAATCATTTCCTGCATCCTACCATACCTGGACATTGAAACTGTGTCTATGGCCAGACATTTCAGTTTAGGGAGTTTGCGGCGGAGATAATTAGCAGTTTCTGGTGCCACTCCTGGATTCTTAGTCAGGTACATTTCAGGGTCTTTTTCACGATACTTTCCAAATCCAGTGCGTATTAAGACACAGTCAAAATCCAAATCATGATCTTCAAAGTTTCTAAGGAGTGGGGCCAGATCTTCTGGATTTATAATCTCATCTGGCCTTTTAAGACATTCCAAAACAATTGGTTTGTGAAAAATCAGTTCATCGGGATCATAGGTAAATATGGGACGTCCATTTTTCAGGAAATGAGCTGGTGCATCCACATGGGTCCCGGAATGATTTTCAACAGTTATAACTGAAGTATTGTAATCTGCTCCCTCATTAATCTGGGTTTTGGGGGTTATTTTTATTTTAGTCAGGTCGGGGTGAACTGGTGTGTCCTCAGTGAGGTTATAGGATAGTTTCAAGTACCTGAAATTATTCCTTGATTTATTATCATTGTTTCCCATTTTATATGCCTATCTTATGGTTTTAATGTATAATAATGAAGAATTGAATTTTTTTTAAAAAATACAATCCAACCCGTGAGGTTAAATTTAACCTATGTTAAAAAATTTCCCGACATAATTCCTCGGTTTTTAACCTTATATCATCAATGTGAACACCCTTAAGCTGAGCAGCGAACATTGCCCCTCCCGCACCGGCACCTTCTTTCACTGCACCCTGGGTGTACTTTTGAAGTCCCTGGTTTTCGGATTTTTCAAATCCGGGATCAACTGCGAATATGTCTATGGGTGCGATCTGTCGGGCTATGTAATTGATGTCCGCAGTTTCATCAGTGGCCACAAAAATGGTGGTAGCTATGGAAACATCCTGAAAATCAAAATTTTCCACTGCTTCCTTGAGGAATGCACACACTGCAGTCATCTGGGTCCCACCAGCTAATGTAACCGGTACTGTGCTGCCTGCTGTTATTCCAGCCACCGCAGGGATCATGGGATCACCAACTGTTCCCACTGCCTGAAAGGGATCCAGTGGGATTTCACTGGCCAAACCCGCAGTTTCCAATCCCTGTTCCACTGTTTGACGTTTCAGTGAGTGGGGGTTTTCTGGTGTGCTGCCACTGATTTTCCCCCAGGCTTCATAGCCCATGGCTTCCAGAACACCCAGGGCTGTGGTGGTTCCTGCAGGGGTGCTTTCACCAATTACCAGGTGATCAGTGAGTTTGGAAAGGGTTTTCCCCAGTATAATCCCCTTATTAAATATTTCCAGAGGATTACTAACGGCTTTACCGGTGACAATATTCTCTCCCTGTTTATCGTTTATATTCACGTAAGGAAGTCCAGGTTTAACAGCTGATCCTGCATCAGCAACCAGGAATGGGATATCAGCCATTTCAAGTGAGGCTTTTGTAATCACTGCAGGGGTGGGTGCTGCTCCCCCATCCACCACAGTTTGAGGTATTTCCGGAAGACACTTAGGGGCACCATGGGCAATTAACTCCACATCTGCCGCAGGGGTGTAATCAGTTAATTCAGGTGATGCTCCCGCACCGGTTATTCCAGGTATTCGTGAAGTTAAAGTGGTAGCAATGACACATAAAAATAATGAATCTTTATTCTCCAGTTTACGGAGTTTATCTTGTGAACCGAAACTCCTAACAGATTTATCCATACCAGATTTATCCATATAAATTCCTCTTTTAAAATAATATAAAAAAATTACAACTTAACTAATTGCACACTGATTTTTTTAGAACTTAAATTTTATCTGACTATAAAGTAGGGTGAGGTTCTATATAAAAATAAATTTTTCAGAAAAAATAAATTTCCGGTGAAAAACAGCACAGGTCATGGTTTACATAATTCCTGTGAAAAATAAAATAAGGAGAAAAAAGAGATATTAAGAAATGTTTAGTAATTCATCTGGAAAGTTAATGAAAAGCTAATCTTATTATCTTTAAAAGGAAACCTCTTTAATGTGTAAATTTCGCGATATATGGTAGTTTAGAGTGTGATATAGTTGATATGTATAGGTTTAGAGGGAACAGCAGAAAAAACTGGTGTGGGAATTGTGGACTCTGAAGGGAACATACTGGCCCTGCAGGGCCGAGCACTCCTCCCAGAAAAAGGCGGAATTCATCCCCGTGAAGCAGCCGAGCACCATGCCCAGAATCTGGTCCCCCTGATAAAAAAATCCCTGGAAGAAGCAGATTTAGGTCTGACGGATCTGGACATGGTAGCCTTTGCACGCGGCCCTGGTCTGGGTCCTGCCCTGCGTACTGTGGCCACTGCTGCCCGTAGCCTGGCCCTTTCTCTGAATGTGCCAATTGTGGGTGTGAACCACTGCATAGGACATATAGAAATTGGAAGACTGACCACCGGCTGTCAGGACCCCCTTACACTGTATGTGAGTGGAGGAAACACCCAGGTAACTGCTTTTGACTCAGGACGCTACCAAATATTCGGGGAAACCCTGGACATTGCCATCGGAAACTGCCTGGACCAGTTCGCCCGTACTGTTGGCCTGGGACACCCAGGGGGCCCCAGGGTAGAGGAACTGGCATTGACATCGGACAATTACCTGAAATTACCCTACACTGTGAAGGGGATGGACCTGTCGTTCTCTGGTTTACTCACCGCTGCCATCCGCAAATACGAATCTGGAGCTCGTCTGGAAGATGTTTGTTACAGTCTTCAGGAGACTGCATTCGCCATGCTGGTGGAGGTAACTGAACGGGCACTGGCCCATTCTAAAAAATCAGAAGTTCTCCTGGTGGGTGGAGTGGCAGCCAACCAGCGTCTGAGACAGATGCTGGAAGTCATGACCCAGGAACATTACGCTGATTTTTTCATGCCCGAAATGAGGTACTGTGGAGATAATGGGGCCATGAATGCCTGGCTGGGATTGTTAATGCATCAGAAGGGTTTAAAAAACCAGCAAGGTAGAAAAAATGACATCACTGACACCCAGGTTATACAGAGATACCGCACTGACCAGGTGGATGTGCCCTGGATGAAAAAATCAGCCCGGAAACTGGAACTCCCGGCTGAAATGGTGGCCAAGGGTGCTGAGGCCAATATCTACAGCGACCAGTACCTTGGTGAAGAAGTCCTGGTAAAAAAGAGGGTGGTTAAGGGTTACCGAATCAAGGAGATAGATACGCACCTTCGCCGGAAGAGAACCAAGAATGAGGCTAAACTCCTGGGAGAAGCCAAACGCTGCGGAGTGGTTACCCCCCTAATTTTTGATGTGGATTTAAATGAAAGTGCCCTTACCATGGAGCAAATTAATGGAACCGAGGTTAAGGAGCTTTTCAGCGGGAAAAATTCCCTTGATTTATCCGAAATAAAGACCATTTCCAGGATAATTGGTGAAAATCTAGCCAGACTCCATGACTGTGGTATAATACACGGGGACCTCACCACCAGCAACCTCATACTCAGTGAAGATGAGGATTGTGTGGTGTTCATTGATTTTGGTCTGGGTAAAATATCTAATCTGGTTGAAGATAAGGGAGTGGATCTTCTGGTGTTTAAAAAGGCCATTAATGGGATTCACCATGATATCAGCCAGGAATGTTTTGATTCCATAATCAAAGGATACGAAGGTGCCCAGGATTACCAGCAAATAGTGGCTAAAATTGAGGAAA
Organism: Methanobacterium formicicum DSM 3637; assembly: GCF_000302455.1. Lineage (NCBI taxonomy): Archaea > Methanobacteriati > Methanobacteriota > Methanobacteria > Methanobacteriales > Methanobacteriaceae > Methanobacterium > Methanobacterium formicicum. The sequence continues at coordinate 338,507 of NZ_AMPO01000001.1, read as the reverse complement.
TAGAGGGTAGAGGACGTTATACTTAGACTGGAATTATATTTCGCCTATATTATTTGCCAGCTTATATTTGCTAGACTATATTGCCCGACTGGAACTATATTCTGTGACTGAAATATATTATGATAAGTTATAAGTTATATCTAATAAGTTATAAGTTATAACCCAATACCAGCCCCCCCCATGTCAATTTTCAACTAAAGAGACGTTTAGGAAAAAAATAAAAATAAGATAAAAAAAAGATTTGTAGGATTATTTAGAGATATTGATTTTAAAGAAGGATTTGAGGAAATAAATCCCACAACCTATTCTTCCAGTGTGGACAAATCTCCCAAATCTTTTCCTTCTTCCTGGGCACGGAGTACCCTGCGCATGATCTTACCACTTCTGGTTTTAGGTAGCTTGTCAACCTGAGTTATGTCACCTAAAACCGCTACCGGTCCCAGTTCGTAACGCACGTGTCTTTGTAACTCACTAATAAGTTTGGTGGTTAACTTGTAATCTTCTTTAAGGATTACAAATGCTTTTATAACCTGTCCTTTGATTGGGTCTGATTTACCAATTACTGCTGCTTCAGCCACAGCAGGGTGTGATGAAAATGCAGATTCAACCTCTGAGGTTCCCACCCGGTGACCAGCGATCTTCAGTACATCATCAGAACGACCCTGTATCCAGATATAACCATCTTCATCCTTCCGGGCCATGTCCCCGGCTCGGTAAAATCCTCCAGGGATGTCTTTCCAGTAAACATTCACGAACCGTTCTTCATCTTTATACAGGGTCCTGAACATGGCAGGCCATGGTTTTTTAACCACCACATAACCATCTTCCCCAACAGGAACCGGGTTCCCATTTTTATCCACCACATCTATATCCACACCAGGGAAGGGAAGGGTTGGTGTACCTGGTTTTAGGGGAGAAACAGGGAGTGGAGTGATCATGTGCATTCCAGTCTCAGTCTGCCACCAGGTGTCCATTATTGGTGTTTTTTCGTTTCCAATGTTCTTGTACAACCACATCCAGGCGGCAGGATTCATTGGTTCACCCACACTACCCAGAATCTTCAATGAAGAAAGATTATAGAAGGTTGGGTATTTACTACCGTACCGCATGAGGTGTCTTACTGCAGTGGGTGAGGTGTATAGTTTGGTTACCCCGTATTTTTCCACTATCTTCCACCATATACCAGGATCAGGATAATCTGGTGCTCCTTCGTATACCAGGGTGGTGGTTCCCAGAAGCAGTGGCCCGTACATGAGGTAGCTGTGACCGGTGATCCAGCCAATATCCCCGGTACACCACCAGAGGTCACCATTATGGATGTCAAAGACGGTTTTTAAGGTGGTAGCCACTCCCACCATGTATCCAGCAGTGGTGTGGAGAACTGCTTTAGGTTTTCCAGTACTACCAGAGGTGTAAAGTATGAACAGAGGATCTTCAGAGTCCATCTCCTCAACTGGACATTCATCTGGTTCACCCTCCAGTAGTGTTTCGTAGAATATTTCCTTACCACTCAATTCAGACATGTGGATGGGGTTTCCAGCGTGCTGCACCACGATGGTGGTTTCAATGGTGTGACACTTTAATAGGGCCTCGTCTGCGATCTTTTTAAGATCAATAACTTTACCCCGGCGGAAGGTTCCATCGGCAGTTATGAGAACCTTGGCCTTGGCATCGTTCATTCGCTCCACAAATGCACCCACACTCAGTCCAGAATAAACCACACTGTGTACTGCCCCTATCTTGTTACAGGCCAGCATGGAGACCAAGAGTTCCGGGCACATGGGCATGTACATGGAAACTGTATCCCCCTTTTCTATGCCCAGATTCTTCAGGGCATTGGCCATTTTATTCACTTCACGGTAAAGCTCGTAGTAGGTGAGTTTTTTCTCATCACCCCTCTCATTTGCATAGAGAATAGCCACCTGATTCCTTTTATCAGTGTGTATCCACCGGTCAACCGCATTGTACGCCAGGTTTATTTTTCCATTGGTGAACCATTTGTAGAAGGGTTTCTGGCTTTCATCCAGGACTTTATCCCATTTCTGGAACCATTCAAACTGTTCTGCCTTTTCAGCCCAGTACTTCTCAATGTCTTTACCCTTCTCTATTTCTGCCTCCCAGTTTTTAACGTGGGCTTCTTCCACCAGCATGTAATTAGGTTTAAACACTTTTTTCTCATTATTCGAGTTATTACCGCTTTTTACCATGTTTTCACCCTTTGAAGTTTTTATTTATCAGCATTTACAGAAAATAGCCGATTTTTTTGGTTAAATTTCATTCAATAGATCTTCCTAAACTAGCTTAATCCCAATCTCATAATAATTCATTATTTTTTATTACGAAAAGGGGTTAGACCACTTTCATGATAAATTAGTTCTTGGTTTAATTTTGGAATTAAAACTATTTAGAAATGCTTTTTTCCAGGAATTTGACTTACTTTTTAAAATAAAACACAATTTTTAACAATCACTCAACGATCTACACAACTTAACATATACTCAGTTTTCGGTCCATTGAAGCCATTGGTAACATTCTAACACTCTTTAGAGACCTTAAGAAGTATATAAATGCTACTGTTTAGGAGAACTTTTACAAATTTTTAGGGAATATTTGTTGAGTATAAACCATTAAAAGTAATGAATAAGGAGAATAATTATGTGGCAAAATTAATTTCTTTATGTGTGAAAATTAATTTCGGAGTTTAGTTAAGCTTTATCCATTCATAAAAACCAGTTAGATGTGGAATATCAAATGAATAGCAAATAAATTTCCATGCAAGGATGGAATCACATGAGCAAAAATGAAGATGATTTAGACATAACCTTTGTAATTGGAAAAAGATAACCAGTTTAGGCTTCACATTTAGTTCTACCTTCACCTAGTTTTTATATAACCATATTATAACATATAAAACTTGTTATCTCTTATCGAAGATACAATGCAGAATAAAATATTCTGATAATAATGTTTTTTTCCAATAAGATTCAATTGTTTTTTTAATGATATCTGAATTGAAAGTGTAAAAAAAATTGAGGGGGGGTGCATATTTAGTGAAGAATCCTCAAATAAAAATTATATTAAAAATATTAGTTATCGTTACATTTGAAAGATATTTCGGGCTATTATTTAAAAATCAGCCCTTTTTGAAAATTTAATTTGGAATATAATATTAAAAATATTTATTAATAATAAAATAAAATTTCTACTTGTTTTTGTGACGTGATAAAATGACAGGGAAAAATGAGGATAATTCCAATAACTTCGTGGATTCTCAAAAAACAATTGCCAAAAAAGAATTTGAAGAACAAAAAAATATTAATATGGATATTTTAGAGGATTCAACGTCTGAATTAGTCATTTTACCTGAAAATAAAATTTTGGTAGAATTTAATGAGGAAGAAAATCGGTTTCTGTCCACAACAAAAGAAATTTTAACTATTTTATCCGAAAATGGTGTAAACGCATCTTTATATGATGATGGTAGAAAGCAAACAGAAATTGTACTCCATTCTACACCAATTGATATTGTTTTACCATATTTGTATATGGTAGCTGAACCTACGCGAGATTTAATAATTGGTATCGTTGGTGCATGGATATATGACAAATTCATCAAGCGTGAAGATGGAAATAATGAAGAATACAACATTACAGTAAATTTTGTAAATCAAAACAATGATGGCAACATGGAAATTAGAAAAATCAAAGGTAAGCCAGAAGAAGTTTATGAAGCTCTTGAGGCAGATATGTCCATCAAACCATCATTGAAAAATCCAGTTCAACAAGTACCATTGTATACTGAAGAGAGAACAAAAAAAGCAGCCGAATATTACTCAAAAGCCCAGGAAGAAATAAACCAAGGTTTTAGAAAGATACTTGAAGAAGATGAAACTCATGCTGAACTTATAATTAGATCCGCTTTAAGTTCATTACGACAAGCATATCTCCATGATAACAAAGATAAATATAAAAATGAACTATTACGCATGGGGAATTTCGTTTATGAGCGTTTCGGTTGTGAATTAGAAGTTAGTGAGGATGGTATTGCAAATCTTGATTGTCCAGTGATTCTTTCTGATTTTCGCAAAGGGTTTAGTATAGGTGCCACAGCGTCAGGTGTATGCTCAATTTGTGGAAAATCTACGTTTGAATGCGCACATTTACCTGGAAGAACTTATGATAATGTTGTTTGCTACAAAGAAGATAGATGTAACATATGTCGACAAGAAAATTGTGATCATGAAATTGGTAGTAGGTATAACGACGTTAAAGCATTAAACATTATAACTAAATTAAAAGGAGACCATATTGCTTTTGTTGAAAACCCATTAGATCCAAGTAATGCAGTCACTAATATCCCTACACATGTAGATAGATTGTTAAAAGACTTTCCTGCATCTGAAAGAAAAAAAATTTATAATGAAAGTTCTAAAAAATTGAAATGTCAGTTGTGCCGTCGTCCAAATTGATTTATTAAACTAGTTTCAATCCATTAACAAAAAAGCTATGTTATTTTCCTCACAGGTTATATTTTAGTTCTTTAAATCGTTGATCTAAATAAACTTTAATAATGTTTAGGCATAACATCATATGGGGGTAACCTTTTGGAAATATATTCTTACAGCTTAATTTGTAATAATTTATTAGTTTTGATAGATATGCAGTATCAAATAGGTTGTGAATGATTTGGAAAATAATACTTCTCCTTTTTCTGCTAGAGATTCATTTAAAGGATATTTATATCAATGTCGTTATGCTTTGTGGGAAAGTCTTAAAAAAATGAGGGATGAAGAAGAATTTAAAGTTTCAATAGAAACATTGGACGATGTAGTTTTTCATCAAGGGGAGTCAGAAGAAGTATTACAAACTAAACATAGTATAAACAACTCCGCAAACCTTACTGATGCCTCTTCAGATCTTTGGAAAACCATTAGAATATGGAGCGAAGGAATTACTTCAGGGGAGTTCAATTCAGATACAACCTTTTTTCTAATCACTACTGAACAAGTCTCCAAAGGTTCAACAGCATATTATATCAAAAAACGTGAAATAACCACAGCAATTGAACGTTTAAACAAGACTGCTGCAACATCAACAAACTTAACTAACCAAAAAGCTTACGAGGCTTTTAAAAATATCTCACCTGATCAAAAAGAAATCCTTTTGAATAAGGTGTTTATTATAGATTCTTCGCCATTAATCTCAAGCATAGGTTCCAAAATGAAGAAAACAATCCGTTATGCTACTAAAAAAAAATATTTGGATCCTTTGTTCAATCAACTTGAAGGGTGGTGGTTTACGAGAGTTTTAGAACATTTAACAAAACCTCAAGACGCAATTCCCAGTTGGGAGATAGATGCGGAAATAGATATGCTTCGGGAACAGTTTAGAGATGATAATTTGCCCATTGACAGATCTATTCTTAATGTTACAGTGAATAAATCCGCATATATGGATAGAAATTTTGTAAAACAGCTTGAAATCATTGAATCAAGTAATGATCGTATTTTTCTGGCAGTTAAACATTATTATAGGGCTTTTGAACACCGAACACGTTGGGCAACGGATGATCTTTTTATTCCTGATGAATTAGAACAATATGAAGATATTTTAGTCGATGAATGGAAAGTATGTTTCGATAGGATGAAAGAAAAGCTCGGAGAAACAACTGCTGAAGAAGTGAAAAAAAAATCTGCTAGAACGTTGTATCATTGGATCGAAACTCATATAAATGAACCTATCCGGCCCGGCGTAACCCACCCTTCAATATGTAAGGGTTCTTATCATATGCTTTCGGATAAAGGGGTGGTCGGATGGCACCCTGATTTTGAAACCAAATTGAAAAATCTATTTGTTTAGGTGAATTATGAAAAAGTGGAATGAAAGGTCAAGTGAAGCAGCAAATTTGCTAAATCCTGCTTTTTGTTGTGTAATTTTAACATCGTCTGTTATAGGATACAACACTACTAAAGATGAAGGTTTTCCTTTACCTTTAGCTTTCATTGTTCTGCCCATCATATTACAAGCTAAAACTCGTATAATGTTACCTCGGTCAACTAGGACTTCATTGGGAGCTTGGATCAGGGAAAATGCACATTTAAGATTGTCTGTACAAGACAGAATTACTCCTATCAAACCATATGTTCAAGAATCTATTTTATTTGGATTATTACATGAGTGGCTATTTTTAGATGAAAATGGTAGATTAAAAACGCAGAAGACCAAGACTGATGTAAATAAATTTTTAAGAGAATTAGAAGGTGAAACAAGAGATTGTATTAAGCATTCAAACCTTGTTGGAAGATGGTTCGCTAAAGCTGGTTCAACAGAAACAGTAATGGCTCTTTGGGGAGTGAGACCATGACTTTTCAAATTTTAAATTTAGTTTTATATAATAAAAAAGGACATGACCGTATTATTTCATTTAAATGTGGAGAACTTAATATAATAACTGGGGCCAGTAGTACAGGTAAAACTGCTTTATTAAATATTATTGATTACTGTCTCGGAAGTAGATCATGTAATATACCTCAAGGTATTATCCGTGAAACAGTTCAATGGGTTGGACTTCGTTTAAAAGTAACTGAAGGTGAAGTTTTTATTGCTAGAAAACTCCCAGAAGGCGTTAAAAATAGTTCTGAAGACATTTACTATGAAATTCAACAAAAATTAGATATCAAGAAACATGAAGAACTGAAAAAAACTATTAACCGCTCCACTCTTAAAAAAATTTTATCCGATCATACTGGAATTTCAGAAAACATCCACGAACCAGTTGAGGGGCAAACAAGACACAAACTTGTTGCAAATATCAGACATAGTCTATTTTTTACATTTCAACACCAAAATGAAATCAGCAGCGAAAAGTTCTTATTCCATAATCAAGGTGAACAAGGCAAAGCCCAAGCTATTAAAGACGTTCTACCTTACTTCCTTGGTGCAGTAGACGACGATTATGTTTCCAAAATGAAACAATTAAGAAAATCTCGCAGGGAATTGAGAACTTTAAAGCAAAATTTATCTGAATATGAAGCTATTGAAGGAGAAGGGACTAATCAAGCAAAAAAATTGTTAATAGAAGCTCAAGACTTTGGCTTATGGCGTGAATCAATTCCAGAAAAACTATCAGACTCAATTAATGCATTGAAAAAACTACAACAATCTCCAGTTTCTATGGAAGAAGAAATTATATCAAAAGGTGAAACTTTTGAAAAACTGCAAGATGAACAGTATAATTTGAAACAAGAACTCGAGTTTGCTAAAGCAAAATATGAGACCGCCAAAAGTTTTAAATCTGATCAAAACGCTTATACTGCAGGAGCAGACATTCATTTGACTCGTTTGCGAACTATTGGATTATTTGAAGATCTTACTAATCAAAAAGTCTGCCCAATATGTAATTCCAATATCACAGAGAAATCCCCGACAGTTGATCGTATAAAAAATTCATTAAAGCTACTAGATTCCCAAATACGTGAAGTTGAAGAAATTTCACCAGAAATGCAAAAAGTAATGAGGGAATTAGAAGATCAAATTGAAGATATAAAGAATAAACTCAAAATTAACAGACAAATGTTAGATAAAATACAAAAATCTAATGAAAAGTTAGCTTTTATCCGTGATCACAACGCTAAACGTTCATATTTGTTAGGCAGAGTTAGCCTTTATTTAGAAAGTTTACCTCATCTTGAAGATACCAGCAATCTAAAAAAACAAATTGAATTATTAGAAGTCATAATATATAACCTTAAATTGGAAATAAGCGATGCAAAAATTCAAGAAAATCTTAATTCAATTTCATCCCTCTTAACAAAGTATTTAAACCATTGGGCACATGAATTTAAAGTCGAACATTCAGAAAACCCACTACGTCTAGACTATAATAAACTAACAATTGTTGCAGATACGGAAAAAAATGGAGCAATCCCAATGAATCATATGGGTAGTGGAAGAAATTGGGTTGGATATCATTTAATAGCTCATTTTGGACTACATACCCTATTTGTTAGAAAAAAACGGCCAGTTCCAAGATTTTTATTCATTGATCAGCCTTCACAAGTTTATTTCCCTGCAGAAAGGGATGTTACTGGAGATATTGAAGAAATCGAGAAAGATGAAGATAGAGAAGCCGTCAAACAGATGTATATTTCCACAATAAAATTGATAAATGATTTAAGCCCAAATTTCCAAATCATTATGACTGATCATGCCTACATAAGAGAAAAATGGTTTGAAAAATGCGTTATAGAAAATTGGAGAGAAGGAGAAGCATTGATTCCTAAATCCTGGACAAATGATTGAACTTAATATATCAACTTAACTATCCTCAATAATTATTATCTCCTCATCATTCAAACCATATAACTTGTAAACCATCTGATCAATCTCATTGTCTGTTTGTTCGATTTCTTGGAGTAAGGGTTTTATTATTGCAAGACTTTCACTGAATTCTCGTTCCAAATATTCCCTATTCTTCCGGGATTTAGTGTCAACCTTCAATTTTCGCAGTTCTGTAATGAATTGATCTTCTGATAATTTATAATACGTGTGAAGTTTCTTGGACAGTTGTTTTATTCTGAATTCCTTTTGAATCCAGTTTTTAAACCCAGTGAATTCTTCATTAAGTTCTTTATTCAGTTGAAGCAGCCTATCAACCTTTTTGATCAGAGGTTCTTGGTCATTAAATGATATTTTCGGAATAGGTAATTTACTTATTTGATACTCAAAATATTCATAAATTCCACTTCCAGTTTGTTTGCCAATAGATTTGTATCTAAAATTAAGTAATTTAGAGTTTAGCAAAGCTAAAATATATTTCAAAGAGATTTCGGCATTACATCCAAAAATAACTGATGTGTTTGTGAGGCCTATAAATTCATTAGTTTCATCCAAAGCAAATCTATTTTCTTTACTTCTATAAGGACTCCAAATTTTGTTGAATTTATAATATTTTTTATGCACAGCTCTACTGTACTTCCACCAAGGTCTACCTTCATTTTTAACTGTAAATCTATTTTCGAGGGGTTTTTTATTGTTTAATAAGTGTATTTGTACTTCTTTTGGCAAATCCTCAAAATTATCTTGATCTTCTACGTATAATAGATATTCTTTTTCTTTTGCAATAGCATACCTTCTGATTATATCTCCATTCATACGCTTTTTTATAAATTCAGAGGGGAATGATGGCATTTCTTTGAATGTAAACACTTTATTGGCTGCTGTTTCCATCCCTTTCCCTACAAAAAGCAATTGACCTAATAAGGGATGGTTTTTATCTATTTTTTTATTTAAACTGACAATATTGTCATCTAATAAAGCAAAAACATCATCCTTCTTAAATGAAACATCAAAAAAGTTATTAGAATCATTTATAAGGTCAATTATTGTATTTGCTGAATAGTTAGATTTTTTTAGGGATACAACTTTTGTTTTTTTATCATTTTTTAGTTTATCAAGCTTAAAAATTGCCGTAGTGATAGAAGCATCATCAAATACTTTATATCTTTCAAAATTTACAATATTTACAATTGAAGTCTGATGTAAAATATAATTTCTTAACTTTTGTCCCTTTTCAGCGAATAAAAATGCATTTGAAACTATGAAACTTACATATCTTTTTGATATTTCAATACCTTTAGTAATGAAATAAAAAAGGATGTCGCTTTTGTCCATGTAAACTTCCGGGTAATTCTGCATAATAAAATCCATTTCGGGTGATTTTGCACCTAATGTTCTTATATTAAAATAAGGTGGATTTCCTATAACAATATCAAAACCACCATCAAGAAATATATCTGGAAATTCTTCTCTCCATTTAAAAGGTTTATCTGTATATTTGGGATCATCAATCAAGCTGTTTCCACATTTTATGTTGTCATTGAGGTTGGGGAGTTTCAAACCTTTTCTACTAACCTTTAAAAATAGAGATAATTTAGTAATTTCAGTAGACTCTTCATTTAAGTCCACTCCATAAATATTATTTAGTAGAATTTCCCTTCTTTCTCCGATATTATCAAAATAGGGAGTTAAAGTACTTTTTTTATCTTTATAACGCGTTTCATGTATCGCTTCATGTATTTCCAGTAATATATCAGCAGCTTTGTTTAGAAATGCCCCGGATCCACAGGCCGGATCAACTATCTTTATGTTTTTAACCTTTTGATCCAGATCTTCGATTTTGGAACCCCAGTATTCTCCTATTAAATCTTTCACCGTGCTTTTATCTCCAGATTGACTTAAATATGGAATAATAGTGTTTCTGCAAATATAATCTGTAATATAATCTGGAGTGTAGAATATTCCTTCTTTTTTACGGCGGCCCTTACTGTCTTCTTTTAGTTCTTCTATGTCACCTATACTGTTCTCGAATATGTGGCCAAGGATATTTACATCTAATTCTGTGGAGAAGTCAAATGATGATATTGTAAGCATGTTGCGGTATATGGGGTTTATTCTGTCTTTTGCGGTTCCTAATAGGTGCGTGATGTCTTTTTCATATTCAGTGAAGTTCCAGTTTTGATAAACATCATTAAAGATGCTCTGATCATCAACTATATCCCTGATCTTGATGAAGTCCAGGTCTTCAGCGAATAATCCTCCGTTGTATTCACTTATCTTTTTGAATTCGTTTCCTTCGTTTATATCGAGACATAGTTCGTTTAGTCGTTGCCATATACTCCTATGTCTTATGTTCCCTTTTTGTATGGGTGTGGATATAGTGTCGATAGATATTTGTGGAGGTAATAAGTTTGTGTCTTCTGCAAAACAAATGAACATGTAACGGTTAAGGATTAATTGTGAATAATGGATGGCATCTAATCTTTCCATCTGATTTACTGTTTCTAGTTCCTTGATTAACATCAAACGGGTTTCATTGTAGAGTTTATAAAATTCGCTGGCCAGTTTACGGTCTACAGTCAGTGTTCCATCTTTAACCTCATTGATATAACCCGATTCAATGTGGGATTCCCTGGAAAATGCTAGCATGAAAAAAGCAAACGTTTCTTTATCTAACAGTTCCCTTGCAGTAAATGATATGTATTTAGTCTTCTCATAATAATTATAAAGCCTGAATTCATCGTAATTGGACACCATGATCCAATCAACATCTCCAGTGTTGATGGCATATCCGAAAGCCTGTTCAACTGGACTTTTATTATCAGAACGACCACTTTGTCTTTTGTCCAGGTCAATACCCTGACCCTTCAGTTCAATAACCATGAACTTTTTATCTTTAGATGTCAGAACAAACTCACTTCTACCTGTACCCACATCGCCCTTCTCATCAAAAAGAACATCTTCCCGTTTATAACCCAGGATCCCTTTAAGAATAATATCGTAAAAATTAAGATAATTTTTAGTTTCAGACTTAAAATCACCACGATCAATCTTACTGATGTATTCTTTAAGTAAATCATGCTTCGTAGGATTCAGATTATAACTCTTTGAATATTTTTTCAGTAGAGTCTGATTGAAAAGGTGATTCTCCATGTTACCCCTCTATAATTCTAAATCATATTATGAATAATAAATATGCCCAAACTAAATTTAAAGGTTCCTAAATGAAGATTTTATTTTATTATGATGTTAATGAAAAAGGGAATGAAGATCAACAAATATAATACTAAATTAATTATATTCATAATTCGTAAGATTAAGCATATGGCCACAATTTCATATTATTAATGATGATGCCTTGGCTTCATGTTATGGTAAACGGGGAGAGGTTCAAATGGTTAAAGATCCAAGTCCTATTAAAAGTGTTGGAGATTTATTAAAGGGTGTTGAGAATGGGGAGTATGTTATTCCAAATTTCCAGAGAAAATACGAATGGAATCCGGGAATGGTATCTGATTTATTAATTTCTATTTTTCAAGATTATTATACAGGCCTCTTACTATTTTGGGAGTTCCCAGAGCAACTAGCCATCGGCGAGTGGGATCCTTTATGGGGTGCCGACCAACCTGAAAACCCATATTTTGCCATTCTTGATGGTCAGCAAAGGTTATCTTCATTATATTATGCATTATACGCACCTAATAAAAAATTCCCATATCGAAACACTTATTACATGTTTTTTTTGGATTTAAATGAATACATAGATGATAATTATGAAGATGCAATCTTTTACAAGTTTTCTAAAAGTTATATGGCTATTGAAGACGTGAAAAATAGAAAAAATGATTGGATTAACGAAAATATCTTTCCTTTAAGGCTCCTCCATGATAAAGATTTCATGAGTAATGATTTTGATGATTGGGCCAAGGGATATGCCGAAACATTTGTAAAAATGACCCCAGAAAACTTGGATGATTTTATCAAATTATATGATAACATCAGAAATATTAACCGTATAATGGATTATTCGTTTATTACACACACTTTAGGAAAGGATAGGGATTTATCGGATATTTGTGGGATATTTGCAAAAATTAACCAAAAAGGAATGAGATTATCTACTTTTGACCTAATGAACGCTTTTTTATTCCCACAAGGCATTAGATTAAGAAAATTATGGGAAAAACAAGGCAAAAATGAGCTTAAGAAAGTCGATAGGAGTATGAATGAATATATTCTAAAACTTATGTCTTTGTATAAACAGGATTATTGCTCATCTAAATATGTTTTCTACCTCATTCCCCAAATGAAAATCAAAAAAAGAGACGAAATAGGTAAAATTACGTTGGTTGAAGATTCCAAAGAGTTTAAAAACCTATGGGATAACGCTTACCATTATGCCATCAAAGCAGTTGAAAGAATAATGAACATTGGAAAAAACGATTTTGGAGCAATAAAATACGATTTCATCCAGAATAAAACAATGATTCCTGTAATGGGAGCCATAATGTGGAAATATGAAAAGGATTATAGTAATATTGACAGGCAGTTATTTGATGACTTACTTTCCAAATGGTATTGGTATGCAACAATATCCGGGGATTATAGTGGTTCAAGTGATAGTATAATGTCTGAAGATTACCGTGATTTTAAAAAATGGTTTATAATACAGGATGAATCAGTAATAAGGAGATTAAATCGGGTAAATAACGATGATATCCAAAAATTAGATTTAGCAAGTATTAATAAAGGTTCTTCACTTTACAATACTGTTCTCTGCTTACTTGCTTTGAATAAAGCCCCTGACTTTTATACGGGCCGACCTTTAGATTCTGGAACGTTTAAAGGAATAAAAATACATGACCACCACATATTCCCAAAAAACGTTAAAAATTTACCTAAAGCCACTTCAACTTATTTCGAAGTTACTAATGATAGTATAGTTAACAGAACACTCCTGCTAGATGAAACTAACGAAAAAATTAAAAATAAAATACCATCAACATACTTGAAGAGCGTAGAGATGAATGATGAAGAGTTAAATGAATTAATGCAACGACACTTTATTTCAGAGAAAGCCTTGGAATACCTTAAAGATGATAACTACGATTCATTCATTGTTGAACGTGAAAGAACCATTAAAAATAAGTTAATTGATTTATTAACTATATCTGAACTAATTAAAGACCCCAATACGGGTTTAGACAGATTCACATCTTTTAAAACCAAAAACAGGCCCTGGGAAAAACACGAACTATTATCCTACCTTGATAACACTACTACCTTTCAAAAATTATTTTTAGCTTCTATTACACAAACTGAAGAAAACCCTGCCCCAATACAATCAGTAATCATCATGATGAATAAAATTTCAAAATGCAAGTTTGAAAATGTCACCAAAGAAATTGATGGTCTAACGATTGCCGGAGTTAAATCAGGATTAACAGCAAGAAGGAAGGGATTGGGTAAAGAAGACATAATCGAAGCAAAAGATATCAAAGGAATTATTTATTATAGCATCAGAGAAAAATACATAGACATAATACGTGAATGGATAACAAACGAAGATTTGATGATCTGAATAGAAACAATTTATTATTTTTTTTAATAAATTGAAATTATTGCCATAAATCCATAATTTCTGTTATACGGGAAATTTCATCTATAAAATCATCAAATCCGAAAGTTTTATTCATAATCCTTTTTAAATCATCTTTATTAATAATTATAACCCCATGGCCGGTTTTAAGACCCTTTATCAACATTTCATTTGTCAGTATCACACCATAACTCACTGTTCCAATAGCATATCGTATTTCATTTTTATTGCTTTTTTTAGAATTTTCATCTCCCAATACGACTCCCCCCTCTCAATAGGAGTGGAGGATGACACAGTAGTCACCCTCAACCGTGAAAATTTCCAGGAATATTTCACCCCTGTATGGTTTAAAATCCTTCACGGTGAATTTGTGTGCAATTATACTATGATTTGATCATTTATAAACTTAACGGATCCCAAATATGCATTTATTTCATGAATACATTGGAATACACTGGAAAATATCGTTTTAAATCAATTTAAAAGAAATATGTAATTATAGGGGTTGTAAACATAATCCTCTAACACAAATTATAGTAATCATTTATTGTACACAGAAGCCATGTTTGATGTCAAAAAAAAATTAAAAATGAAAAGTTTTTGAGATAGTATTCCAAACTTTCTCATCTCCAGTTTTTCGCATCCATTACAATATCATATATTGGTTTAGCTATTCCGTTCGAGTCTTCTGGGCGGATGTTGCTTATATCACCATATTTAGGATAAGCACAGACATGTATAGTTTCAGCACCGGGTGGAAATTCCATCAAACCGTAGATATACACTATTTGCTGAAAAAACGCATTAATTGTCATGCATGCCGCATTAGACAGTTTATACCCATATAAATGCTCCATATCATACTTAACTGTTGTTGAACCATCTTCATATTGAAATACATATACAACAGGCATTTCCCTTGCTCTAGCTACTCCATAGACTTCATTTATTCCATCATTATCCGAGACTTTTGGTAATAATCTCGGAGATGGATTTAACATACTACATCCCTCTAAAAGAATTGGTTGGAACATTTTATCCAACCTCCTCATTCATTGTAATGTTTGCAATTTGCAATGCTTTTTCAGATTCCTCAATCAGGAGTTGCTCGTAATATTGGACATATGACTCATATTCAAACTTGAAATCAGACTGCACATTACAATTATTGCATTCTTCAGGTTGGAATTTTAGCCAAACAAAAACATTTCTCTTTCTTTTGGTTTTTCCTACCCACCCATGTACTTCCGTATGCTTTTTGAATACACTTTCTGCTTGCCGATCTCTTATTCCATGTAGTTCCTTGATTTTATTCAAGTAGTCTTGCTTGGGAATGGCATTTCCTTCATCGACAATACCATTATCATATAACCATCTCAAGACTTCCTGATCCTTCTGAATGGCACCATTCCATCCTTCACCATAATCCAGGGATCCCGGGATCTTGGCCTCAATGAATTGGTACGTATGCTCCAG
Organism: Methanobacterium formicicum DSM 3637; assembly: GCF_000302455.1. NCBI lineage: Archaea > Methanobacteriati > Methanobacteriota > Methanobacteria > Methanobacteriales > Methanobacteriaceae > Methanobacterium > Methanobacterium formicicum. The sequence goes on along the minus strand of NZ_AMPO01000001.1, from coordinate 323,095 downwards.
AATTTCAAACAGATCAATGTAAGCAAAAATTACATCATTCTTTTCTACGGTTGACCTGCCACTCTGGAAAGCATGGATAGCAGCAAATTTCACTAAAGTATTCTGGTTGGTAAGGCTACTTGAGTTATTGAGGTTAGCTATTTTTCGTGAGTAAGAGGATGCCCTTTTATCTAAATCCACGGATAACTCCAATAATATAGTTTTTGCGCTTTCTGCAAAATCATATGATTCTGAAGGCCGTAATGATGACATTAATTTAATGAACTTATCCAATGCACCATTATAATCGGTTTCGTCAAAGATTCTGTTAGCAAGTATTTGTGAATTGTTAGATGAATCTATTAAGGCATATGCTACCGTAAACCTCCGGATATCTCCCTCTAATACCAAAATTTCATTATCAAACACTATTGGTTGCACAAACAGAGAGATAGGGCATTTTGGATTGAATTCCAGGGCTCCGTCTCGACCATACTCCGTAGTCCTCTTATGCACGGAATTTTTTGGATAAGGATCCAAAGCAACCCTTATATACTTCCTAGCTTCAGCATATTTCAGATCACTTGAGGTTAGTAGTTGATAGGCTTCATCAATCACCACATAGTCATCGTTGAGATAACCTCTGTTATGGTGGAATTCATTATTCTTGTCTCTAACAGTCTTCCCAACAAGCTGTTCTGCATGGAAAGAAGTGGGTTCACCATAATCCTGATTCAACGCTTCAACTACTTGTTTGATTACTGCTTTAATCTGCCCTTTGCCCTTGCCTGCGGGCAATACAAACAATGGAGATACTCTTCCATCCACATTCACATGTCCCACCCTAATACTGGAGATAGGGATCATGAAAGACATCAATGTATACCAAAGCACTTTAAAAATGATGGTATATTCATCACCAAAGAGAGAAGTGGCAGCGGCTAGATCACGGAACCCAGACAAGTGTTTTGTCATATATTTAAGGTTTATTTTCCTTTTTTCTCCTTTACCAGCGCATTGATTATTTTCCGGAACTTGGTATCCCTTTTGCTTTGCTATTCTGAAAATTTCATCCATAACATGGTAGTAACTTGGTTTAGGAGGCAGATAATCCAACAAATCAGCCATGTTCATTTCAGGGTAATCTGGTCCATTACTGTATATTGTTTCTATGTTAGGTGGATCAAAATCCATCCAAGAGTCAATTACATGTTCCAATGCACTTACATTCCAATCACTAGATATTCTACTGATGAAATTTTTGGTGGTTGTTTTCTTCCATCCTGAACGTCTTAATACTGAAGTCATGAAAGCAACACGTCGAGTGTTACCTTTTGGCCAGGACTCCGGATTAAATATCCTTTCACAAACATCTTCTTCTTTGATTATATCAATTGGAATAGGAAATGGAGGTACTTCCTGCGCCTCATTCCTTTCCGTTTTTGAATGTGCTTCTTTTGGTTTACTATACTCTTTAAGAATGCTTTCAAACTGTTTGAGTTCTTCAGAGTCAGGTAACTCATTGAAAAATTCATTAATTGATTGTTTCGCGTTTTCAATGTCATTTTCTGTTAATGGTATTTTTTTAAGCGGAATTTGGATGTTTTTAGCCCCAATGGGGTATACCAAATAAGGTAATTCTTTATGAGTAGTCAATGGTAATTTAAACACTCTCTTACGATTGTTAATAGCATCAATTTTAATTATACCATGTAAATCGGGACATTCCTTGAAAAGTCTCTTTTCTAACGCTTGAATATAGAGATTGAACGAATCTAAAATATTCTCTAGTTCATCAGCACGTTTTTCACTGGTTGCATCATTAATTTCGTCTGATGCAGCAAATTCAGGATGTAAGTGGAAGTAAATTCCATTCCCTGAAAACAGGATGAGGAATTTATTATTGATAACTTTTCCTAACTCTTGTTCTATGAATCTAGCTGCCCTTTCAAGGGATTCCAATGCTTTTAAATCATCAACCGTATAATCATTTGCTAAATCCACATCAATGGAGAGCATGTAATACATCGTATCTTCTAATCCACCCAAGCTTTCAGCATCCCATGGCTTCTCTTGCCATTCATTGAAAATACTTGGTCTGAAATAGTTTAATGTACCTAAAAGCCTTTTATCAACCTTATTTACTAAATATTGATAATCCTTATCATCTGCAAGTTTTATCAATCGTCTTTTATCACCTCCATATTTGTACCATCCTTTATCATCATGTATTCCAGCTTTAATTGCTCCGTTATAAGTGGAGAACCTTTTAATTATGTCTTGAACACCATTTTTTTGATAGTGTTCACTGCTTTTATCTCTAATCACACAAATCACTCCTTCAAAGGAGAGAAAATAGGTGAATGCCAAGAGAAATCTTTATTAAGTTAAATAAAGATAATTTCTTTTGGCATCCCATGAAGAGTTGACCATTTGCTAATCATGAATGCCTATTTTCTCTTAACATTTAACAGCTGTTTCAAGTTCCAGAACCCTATAAAGAGTTCCCAAATATTGGGGCGGATTCTTAAGGTCCTTCTTTTCCTCGTATAATATTTTTAAGATTTCATATATCTTCCCAACCTCCATTTCAATCGTTAATCAACCATATGCTATTACACTATATAAGGATTGAAAAACCGTGACCTAAATAGAATCAATCATTAATTATCAACTAATATCCTAAAACAAGCATTATAATGGAATAGAATGAAATGGAATGTATTGGAATTGAAAATAAAAAAAATGTTTAAAGAAAATTACATTATTTTTTCAGCCATAAGTCTGAAATCTTCGACAAATTCAAGATTAGAGAACAATTCATCAATTGATTTTCTCTTTTCCTTCTTATTGGCTTCTATTTCTTCCAATCTTTTTTCAACATTAGCAAGTGCATCATCCTTCTCCCGTATCATGGAAGCAAGATAATGGTAATCCTCACTGTCTATGGTTCTCGTTTTGGTGTCTTGGATAGTTACCGCATCCATGTACTTTAAATAAATGTTTTTCATGTCCTTGACTGGAAATTTAAAGTATGCTTCATTTGTATCTCCCTCTACATGACCTAACATCATTTTAACTTTTGCCCTATCCATTCCTGCAACAAATAGGGATGTGGCCATAAACTTCCGCATTGCATGAGATCTGAAAAATCTTTGATATCCCTGTTTACCAAAGCCACATTTATCATTTAAAGTTTTGAAAGCTTGATGTAGTGTATTTTCTTGCATTCTCTTCCCGTTTACTGCAAATAAGTATTCATCTTTGGATTTTATTGGTTTATTTTGCCGTTCATTGTCTATCAAGTAGTTAATTATGGCATGAATGCTTTCAGGTGTCGAAAAAGTGAAATAAGGCATTCCCGTCTTTTGTCTTACTACTTTCCATTCCCCTATGATATCCTTATTTTTTATCCGTGATTTGACCTTGTTGATGTCCATCTTTTCTTCATCAGTTAAATCAGCTATTTCCTCTTTTATTGCATTTAAAAAATGATTGTAAGTTAAATTTCTAGTTTCAGCTGATCCCATACCTGATGATGACATTAAAAGTATTATAGCCTTATTACGTATGCTTGCATGTGGTAAAACTTGCCTTATGTGTTCTTTTTCAGGTATACTAACCAGGGTTCGATTTTCATTACATTTGCTTATCCTTACTTTTGGTGTTTCAACCTCATACTGATGATAGAAGGTTTTAACAGAATTTATCTTATTCTTAATAGTTTGTGGAGAATTCCCGATCCCTTGTAGATATTCAATGAAATTCAGGAAGTATGTTTGAATTTTTCTTGAATCCCTTCTGATTCTATCCTCTTCTTCCATTATAGCTTCGTCAATAATTTCTGTTGGGGTTTTTCCTAGAAACTCTGAATAAAACTGTAAACTAATACAGTGTATTCTGATTGTTCTTTCCTTATGTCCTCTTGAACGAACGAATTGCTGGAATTTAGGATCTCCCATGATGTCAGCTTTTGCCATACCCTTTCACCTCTTGTTTTTTTTCCAAGTGATTGGTAGAACCAAGTCATTTATATAGGTAGAAAAACCATAACCCAAATGTAAGAGAAAGTAACGTAACGCTTATTATGGATTTTTACTGATTTTTCGGGTGAATTTTATGCCAAAAACTGGACATCTTCCTTTGACCATAACCTTTATTACAGGTAACCAACACAAAGTAAAAGAAGCTCAAGGAATATTCCACCAGTTCGATATTCAGGTGGAATACATAGACCTTGGATACCCTGAAATACAGGGAGAGCTTATAGATGTGGCTCGCTTTGGTGCAAAAGATGCTGCCATGCGGCTGGGAAGACCAGTTATTGTTGAAGACGCGGGTCTTTTTATAAAAGCTCTTAAATGGTTTCCAGGTACCTATTCGTCATATGTGCAGGATACCCTGGGCAATCAAGGCATTTTAAAACTGATGAACAGTGTCGAAGACCGTTACGCTGAGTTCAGGTCGGTAATTGGATATGCAACACCCAAGACCGAGCCCGAGACTTTTTTAGGTGTAGTCGGTGGACATATAGCACATCAGGAAAAAGGAAAGCATGGTTTCGCTTACGATCCACTTTTCATACCAGAAGGATACAACCTGACCTTTGGTGAACTCACACGAGATGAGAAGAATGAATTCTCCCATCGCCGCAGGTCACTGGAAAGTTTCGCTCAATGGTATAAAGATCTCATAAACAGTGAATAACCAGCTGAGAGCTTGAATTAAAAATTATTATCTAAAAGCTATAAACTGTATTAAATTAAGCTAATTTAGATTAATAGAAATAATTTAGATAAATAGGAATATTATAAGAGGTGATTTGATGGCAGCAAAGCCTGATTGGGTTGAATATTCAACCGAAGAAATAGAAGAAATTATATTAAAACTTAGAAAAGAAGGAAAATCAACCAGTGTCATTGGAGTTATATTAAGGGATCAGTACGGAATTCCTGATGTTAAAAGTGTAACCGATATGAAGATAACCAAGATCCTGGAAAAACACGACCAGGGCGAAGAATACCCTGAGGATCTGATGAACCTCATCCGTAAGGCAGTTAACATCCGGGACCACCTTAAAGAAAACCCGAAGGACCTGCACACCAAAAGGGGTCTACAGTTAGTGGAATCCAGAATCAGGAGACTAGTAAAATACTACACCCGTGAAGGAGTCCTCCCTGAAGGATGGAGATATGACCCTCAAAAAGCAGCATTACTTGTTAAATAGAGCTGAAGAAGCTTGCACGCTCCTGAAGGAGCACCTTGATCAGGATCATGTGGTGAGAGTGATCTCCCACAATGATGCTGATGGTATATCGGCTGCAGGTGTTATCTGCAACGCCATCTCCCAGGAAGGTGGGAAATTCCATGTTACCATGGTCCCCCGCCTTAATGAGGAAACCCTGGATCGGCTTTCCAGGGAGAAATACAAACTTTTCTTTTTCTGTGACATGGGCAGTGGCTACGTGAAGAGGATTGGCCGGCTCAGGGGCCAGGCTGTAATCGCCGACCACCACCAGACCATGGACAGTAATGGAGATGATGAGGAAAGCCTGGTGCACGTGAACCCCCACCTGTTCGGACTGGACGGAACCCGGGATGTCAGTGCGTCTGGAGTGACTTATCTCACTGTGAAACCCCTTGAAAAAGTGGAACTAACAGGACTCGCCCTGGTTGGTGCTTTTGGGGATATGCAGTATGCTGATGGGTTTACTGGTGTGAACCAGACCATACTCAAAGAGGCAACTGAATCAGGAGTGGTTACAGAACACGAGGATCTGAAAATATCCTCCAAGGATGACCCGCTTTACAAAGCCCTGGCTCACACTTTCAAACCAGCAATCCCTGGAATCTCCGGAAATCTGGAGAAAAGTCAGGCTTTCCTGGAAAAGATAGGAATTTCTTACGGTATTAAATTCACGGATCTGGCCAATGAAGAGAAGGATTTCCTCACCGAGCACCTGACTAAAATGAATCCAAAGGTGTTTGACACCGTGTACAGCATGCCCAAAGAAGACCCTGCACTCCGCAATCTAGAAAACTACGCTGAAATCCTGGATGCATGTGGTAAAAACAAGAACTACGCTGTAGGTCTGAGTATCTGTCTAGGCGAACGGGAATCTGCCATAAGCCAAGGTGTGGAATTTTTAAGCAAATACCGGGACTCTCTGATTAGAGGTATAAGCTGGATTTCCCGAGAGGGTGCCCAGGAAATGGATTATGTTCAGTACCTTTACACTGAAGATAAGGAAAATAAAAAGATCATGGGGACTTTAGCCTCTTTAGGTATTGATCTTAATATTTTAACCCCTGAAAAACCGGTTATAACCCTGTCCCGAATGCACAACCTGGTTAAAATTTCAGGCCGCACCACACTGGAGATGACCCAGCGAGGAGTTAACCTGGGTTTTGCACTTGAACAGGCAGCTAAAAGTTTTAACGGTGCTGGTGGAGGACATAATATCGCTGCAGGCGCAGTGGTACCCTACAAGGAACTGGAAAACTTCAAAAACCTGGTAAATGATATTGTAAGTACACAGGTCACTTAAATACCCAGTTCATTAAAAATAAAAGTGTTGCATTCACTTGGATGGAGTATTAATTTGAGAATATCTTGAGAACATCCTTTTACCTCGAGAACATCTCTCATTTAATATCCTGATTGAAAATATACCCTGATTGGAATATTCATTAAAACAAAATTATAAAATCTCTATTTAAATCTCTATTTAAAATTTAATTCTCATAAAAAATTATAACAAAAATTATTCTTATAAAAATTCTAATAAAAAATTATCAATTCGCAAACGATCGAGGCATTTTCTATGTATCTTACCCGAGAAGAGGAAAAAATGTACGCAGGCGAGTACGGTCCTGCTGTGGAAAAATCCATGGAAATCCTGGTTGCTCTGGGAGATATCTACGGAGCAGACGGTATGGTGGAGATAGTATCTGCCCAGATATCTGGAGTTTCCTATAAAACCATTGGTGAAGCAGGTTTAGAGTACCTGGATGACTTGGCCAGTGAAGGAGCCCAGGTACAGGTTCCCAGCACCCTCAACCCGGCAGGTGTGGATCTAGATCAAGGAAAAAGCCTTGGTTTTCCAGAAGAATTCACCAGAAAACAGTTACTAATTGTTGAAGCCTATCGTAAGATGGGAATCAGCACAACCTGCACCTGTACACCCTACCTGGTTGGTAACGTACCACCACTGGGCAGCCATATTGCCTGGTCAGAGTCTTCAGCTGTTTGTTATGCTAATTCCGTTCTAGGGGCACGTACAAATAGGGAAGGTGGCCCTGGAGCATTATCAGCCGCAATTTGTGGGAGAACACCCAACTATGGTTATCACCTGGACCAGGCTAGGGTTCCTAATTTACTGGTTGAAGTTGAAACCCCATTGTCTGGATCTGATTACGGTGCACTGGGATATCTGGTGGGTAAAGCTGTTGGAAATGGTGTGCCCTACTTCAAATTACTGGATAAAGAGCAGATAAAGCCACAGGTTAATCAGTTGAAAGCTCTGGGTGCTGCACTGGCATCTTCTGGAGCGGTGGCACTTTACCATGTGGAGAACACCACCCCAGAATACAGGGAAGTAATAACGCATACTGGAAATCTTGAAAAATTAACCATAACCCGGAACGACTTGGATAATACCCGGGATAAACTTTCCACTGCCCAAAAACCGGATCTAGTATGTTTAGGATGCCCCCATGCTTCATTAGATGAGATAGGAGAAGTTGCTCTTAAATTAGATGGTAAAAAATTGGCCAACCAGTTATGGGTGTGCACATCCATCTCAGTTAAAGCTGCAGCAGATAGAATGGGCTACACTGAAATGATAGAAAAAGCAGGTGGCCATGTGGTCTGTGACACTTGCATGGTGGTGGCACCAATAGAAGATATGGGCTTTAAAGTTATAGGTGTTGACTCGGCCAAGGCTGCTAACTACGTCCCCAGTATGTGCGGACTGGACGTGGTCTTTGATGAATGGGAAAATCTCATAGCCTTTAAAAAATAATTAGCCCACCGGAGTAACTGAATCTTAAGAAATCTTGGAATATGAGAAATCCAAAACTGGAAGGGTTAACGAAATAGTGTATTCTTTAAAAATTTTTATAAATATTAAAGATACACTATCCATGAAATTTCTACTTTTAATTAGGTGATGAATTAATTATTAGGTGATGAGTATTCCAGATTCAAATCAGAGTTCAAGTAAGGTGTCAGAAAAACTGAAAAACCCCCTGTTTATTCTCACCATAATCACCACAGCCATTGCCATTATCTTAGCTGCAGTGCAGATTACCAGGGGTGTGAATTACTTTGATGTTTTCACCTACCTCAATGTAGCCCTGCAGTACTCGGGAGCAAGCAGTGGGGGTATGACCATTAACTCCATACCACCATTGATGCCATTTTTAACTTCCCTAATTTTCAGGACTGGATTCATTTCCAGCAGTGTTATTATCATGTTAGATGCTATTATATTCATTTTTGGAGTCATTGGATTATACTTATTACTGAAACAGCGTTTCAATGAAATACAAAGCTTCACTGGATGTTTAATTTATATTTCACTCCCACTGGTATTTTCATGGGCAGCCAGTGGTTCCATAGACGTGCCAGCCATCTCATTCTCAATCTGGACCATGTACTTCATGGTTAAGGGCATTGAACAGGATTCAAAATATTTATCCCTGGTTATTCCCATGTTTGTAGTGGCCATATTCACCAGATACACCACTGCCATTTTAATAATCCCTTTAATATTCTATTTCATTGTGGGAACCAGTTTTCTGCAGAACGTGAAAACCCATTTGAAACAGGTGATTATCCCATTATTCATTATAATACCATTTTTAGTCTATGCTTACCTCAAAATCACTTATTTAGCGAGTTTAATTTTACTGGTTACCAATTCTTTAATATTTGGGAAATCTTTTGGTGTGGGTGATGCGGCCTACAATACAGATAACCTGTACTACTTACATAATATCCTGAATTACATTGCGGTTGGACCAATTAACGGAAGTTACTACCAGATATTAAGTCCCAGTCAGGGATCAGTATCGTTTCTAGCCATAATAACTACCATATTAGTTCTTTGTGGTCTTGGAATCCACATTCACACTATTTTAAAAAAGAAGCAAGAAATAATGGATGGTGTTGATAAATGGATGATTCTCCAATTGGCAATCCTGGGAATTTTAGTGATTGCAGCATTTATCAGCTTTTTTAGAGCACCTTATTTGTTAACAGATATCATTGTCCTTTTTATCTGTCTTTTGATCTACTATTTAGTGGGTGATGTTGATGGGAAAAACTTGAGAATGGATTTATTTTTCCTAGTGTGGTTTTTAACTTTCTTCATAATGCACAGTGTGACAACGTTAAAGGTGGACCGCTACATAATTACCATAGCCCCTGCCCTTGCCTACTTTATTTTCCTGGGATTGAGTGTCCTTATTGAAAAGTACAAATATAAAATTAAAAGGGAGTCCTTAAGGTCATGGGGATTGTATTTAATCATGGGTATGATATTTTTAACTTCAACTGCAGTCACCTTCGCAGGTCACACACCCAATACTTGCCTAATTAAGTACGTTGAACCCACTGCTCATTGGTTGGAGGATTACGATCCCCAATATCAGGATAAAATTATTTTTTCAGATTACAGTCCAGCAGTGTCCTGGATTATGAACAAAACTGTGTTTACAGGGGTTTTAAGAGATTACAGTGATGAAAATGAATTTTCTTCCATGTTAATTAATTCAGGTGCAGAATACTACATCGATGTTTTAAGTGAAACCAAACCCCATCTCAATGGTTTCCGTGTTATAAAAGAAACTGACCTGATTAGGGTGTATCAAAGAATCCATTAGATTTTACTAGTAAAGTAACAGTAAAAAAATAACCATTACCTAAAATCCATTTGATTTCTATTTTTTAAATTGATTCCCATCAACCGAACTAAGGTATTCTAATTCGCCCCCACAGCTGCAACTGGAAAAATCAAAGGGCGCTTCATCTTCCAGAAGTGGGTACAGTTCATTACAATCCTCACACAATAAAAACCCAGCGTAATACCTTTTATCAGATAAGGATGTAATGTCTGTCTTTATAATTTTAAACAAGGTCTTATATGCCCTTAATACACATTTATAATCAATTTTTTGATTATCTGATAGCACAGCACCAGAATGGGCCAGTAGCACCAGGATCTTCTCAAGCTCCAGATTATAGGTGGTCTCAGATTCACCCTGATCTTCAAAAAGGAATGTAAAGAACAGATTATGGAACTTTTTAAAGAAAATTATACTATCTTCACCCCATGTAACATTTTTTATATCCTGAAAAAATTTATCTCCTAAAAATAAATTACCACTGAAAAGATTGAATAGATCCAGCCCACCCAGGATCCGTTCTGAAAGATCACTTTTATGCAATGCCCATAAATCATCCACTACCAGGTCACGTCCCAGATAAAACGTGTACAGCTTCTCCAGAAAGATATGTAAATACTGGAATGAATCATAATCCACAGTGAAAAGAGCAGAATTAGCATAAACAGCATCAGAATAATTTTCATAACGTTTATTCGGTTGTATTCCATTATTTATGGCCAGAACAAGAATCAGCTTTTCAGGTGCGGATTTAAGATTACCCTGGAGTTCCAGAGGATTTTTCCACTGGCAGTGCAGATTAAATAATGATTCCCAAATATTTTCCTCCCATAATTGCATAAATTCATTTAAAATATCAAAAACTCCATTAATATGATTAAATTCCTGGATAAATTCATGATACATGGTTGTCAGGTCATGATCCTGATAATTATCTTCAGCACCCACCATAAGATCACAGCTACCCCTGAGTATTAATATTTAATTATTAATTAGTAATAAATATTGGGGATTGGTTAAGTATGGGCAAACAATTCCAATATCAACAGAGTCAGGTAATAATAATTCGAGGAAGTATTATATTGAGTGACATACAGAAGTTGAAAATTGCAAAGAATAAAACTTGAAAGAGGGCTAAATGAAGAACTGGATTAGTATAATTATTGGAGTTTTGATTACATTTTCAGGTATTTTTGTTTTTGCTGATATTTGGAATGATGGTTACGTATTAGTCGGTTTCATTTTTACATCGGGATTTGTGGCTACGTATTTATCAGACACAAAAAAGTCTAGAAATGGTTTATACCCCGGATTGATAATATTGTTAGGGTCAGTAATCGTTGATACATTGATTACCAAGACTTCTGCACTTTTAACTGGTTCTACCCTAATTTTATTAATTATAATTTTTTTAGTACCTGGATTTATGGGAGGTTTCTTGGCAAAATACTGGTTTTTATACCAAAAACAAAAAGATTTAATTCAAGAAAATGTGAATAATCTCCAAAATCAGACCCATAAGACATTTAATAACAAAATAAAAGATTATTTCAAATATTCAGAGAACATAATTTTATTAATCGGTGCTTTTTTATTTAGTATATCTTTATTCGCACACTTTTATTGGAGATTGAACATTTTAAGCATAGTTCTTGCAATTCCTATGCTTATTATGGGATTATACGTACTTTTGAAGGGTTAAAATATAATATAAAAGATTTGATCAAGTGTCTAGCGTCATTCTAAACAGTTTTCAAGTATCCAAGAATGACTATCATGATTACTACTAAAAAATTAAAATTGTTTTGAATTTTTAATATAGTTTTATAGATTGCAAACATAGTATTAGTTCAAGAAATGTAAATCTAACAAACCAAGTTCAGGATATTAAAATGGTTGAAAATAAACATCAAAATGACAATCCCCCTTCAAGAAAAACGGTAAGGTGGATACAACACCCTCTAATCGAACCTGGAAAGATTGAAGCACGTCTTTACCAGCAATTACTGGCAGCTAATGTCATTAAAAAAGGGAATACTATGATAGTAGCCCCAACAGCCCTGGGTAAAACTGTGGTGGCTGCCCTGGTAGCTGCAGATAGGCTTGAAAAGTATCCGGAGAGTAAAATCCTGCTTTTAGCTCCCACCAAGCCACTGGTGGTACAGCACGAGGAAAGATTCCTCGAATTTTTAAAAACAACCACCACCAGTCTCACCGGTGCGGTTAAACTGGAAGAAAGGATTAAAAGATGGAATGATTCCCAGATCATCTGTGCCACGCCCCAAACAATAGAATCGGACATCATAGCAGAAAGATACTCACTGGAGGATGTTTCACTACTTATTTTTGATGAATGTCACCGGGGAACTGGATCCTATTCCTACGTATTCCTGGCCCAGCGTTACACTAATCAAGCCAAACACCAGTTAATACTGGGTTTAACTGCATCACCAGGTGGAGATGAAGAACGAATAAACCAAGTCTGCCAGAACCTCTTCATAAATGAGGTGATGGTTAAAAATGAGGATGATCCTGATGTTAAACCATATTTCAACCCAATTGATGTGGAATGGGTGAAAGTTGATTTGAAAAAGGAACAACTGGATATTAAAAAACATCTGGATGTGGCTCTTAAAAACCGCCTTAAAGGTTTGAAAAAACTGGGAGTTCTCAATTCAACCAATCAGGTCAGCAAAAAAGACATCTTAAGAGCCAGGGGAAAAGTCCAGAACCGAATATCTCAAAGTGCCAGCCCACCAAGAGATTGTCTACTGGCAATATCCATGTTAACCGCTGTTTTCAGTGTTATGCACTCCCTGGAACTTTTGGAAACACAGGGTGTGAGTAACCTGCACTCTTACTTTGATAGGATGCGTAAGAAAAAAACAAAAGCTGCTAAGGGATTATTTAAGGATGAAAACTTTAAAACAGCGGTTAACTTAACCCGACAGGCCTATGATAAGGGAGTTGAACACCCTAAACTGGGAAAACTCATGGAAATACTTAAAAGTGCTGCAGAGGACAAGGAACAGGTTATTGTTTTCAGCCAGTACCGGGACACTGTAAATCATATCTATCGGAAGTGCCAGGAAGAAGGTATAAACGCGGTTAAATTCTTTGGACAGGCCAGCCGGGATAAAGAAAAGGGCCTCACCCAGAAAGAACAGAAAGATATCATAAAGGCCTTCCGTATGAGAACCTACCAGGTACTGATTTCCACCAGTGTGGCTGAGGAAGGTATTGACATTCCCAGTGTAGATCTGGTGGTACTTTACGAACCAGTCCCATCGGAAATAAGAATGATCCAGAGGCGTGGCCGGACCGGTAGGACCACCAGTGGCCGTATGATCGTTCTGATAACCAAAAAAACTCGAGATGAGTCATTCTATTATTCAAGCATAAACCGGGAAAGGATGATGAAAAAACAGCTGGCCAATGGATACAATCAACCCGAAAGGCCACTGATTGCCAATGATGAGGATGTCCGGGTCCTGGACCGGGAAGAAAAAAGAAATTTACATTATGAAAAAAATAATTCACCTGATAAGAGGGTAGTAGTCCAAGTAGATCACCGTGAATCCAAGTCAGGAGTTACCAGAGGACTTAGCAACTTGGGAGTTAAGGTAGAACCCACCAACCTCCCGGTTGCTGATTATCAGATCAGCCCCCAGGTGGCTGTGGAGCGAAAAAGCACACAGGACTTTGTAAGCTCGTTAATGGATAAAAGGTTGTATAAACAGGCCCAAGAACTGGTGGAAAACTTCCAGAAACCATTAATCATACTGGAAGGCCAGGATTTATACAGCAGTTCACTGAATCCCAATGCCATCAGAGGGGCACTGGCCAGTCTGGCAGTTGACTTTAACATACCCATCATTCCCACCCGTAACCCCGAGGATACTGCAGCCATGATCTACAGACTCGCAGTAAGGGAAGTGGACAGGGGTTCCAAGGATGTTCAGATGCGTACTGAGAGAAAACCATTAACTCTTCAGGAACAGCAGCTTTTTATAGTGGAATCACTACCAAATGTGGGGCCGGTAACTGCCAGGAAGCTTCTGGAAATGTTTGATAGTGTGGAAGGAATTATCAATGCCAGTGTTAGTGACCTTAAGAAAGTGGATAAAATTGGGGATAAAATTGCTCGAAATATTAGAAAGATAATTTCATCCAAGTATTCAGATACATTCAGGTATTCAAAAAGTAGTGAATCCATTGAAAAGCCAATTATAAATGGAAAAGATAAGCCAAAAAAAGAATATATTATAGAAAAAAATGATGAAAAAGATTGAAAACTATTGACCCTTTAAATTGAAGAGTAATAATAGAATTATATGAGATAAGTATTCTAATGATAACTGATTAAAAATCAGAAAATTACTAAGAAATTATGGAATATCCGAATTTATAATTAAGTTAACTGGAGATCACAAGAAATGAAGATTCTGATAAATGAGAAGGGTAAAAAATTTGTGGCTGGTGCCGATGATCTGCACACAGACCATGGTTACATTAAAAAGGAAGAAATAACCAGTAGCAAGTCAGGAGACATTTTAAAAACCCATCTCGGCAGAGAATTTCGTGTTTTAGAAGCTAACATCAATGACTACATTGAACTCATGGACCGCAGGTGCTCCATTATTCTCTCCAAGGATCTGGGTGTTATGGCTGCTTACACTGGACTGGGTTGCGGTCAACGTGTTGTGGAAGCAGGAACTGGCGCAGGCGCAGCTACCATATTCATGGCAAACATAGTGGGAGAAACCGGCCATGTTTACTCCTATGAATTACGGGAAGATTTCTCACAAATAGCAGATAAAAATGTGAAGGGATTCGGACTGGAGAACGTGACATTGAAATGCCAGGACGTGGCAGAAGGTATAGATGAAGAAGATGTGGACCTGGTATTCCTGGATCTACCAAAACCATGGGACGTGGTGGAAAACGCCCGTGACTGCCTTAAATCTGGAGGATACTTGGCTGCATACACACCCTACATTGATCAGGTTAAACTCCTCACCAGAATCCTGAAAAAACGGGAATTTTCAGATTTAAAGAGTTTAGAATGCCTTGTACGTGAAATTGAAGTTAAAGATAAGGGTGTGCGTCCAAAAACCAGAATGACTGGTCATACAGGATATTTAACCTTTGGAAGGAAAGTTTAGTATCCTAATTAAAATAGTATAAATAAAAATTTTAATATTCCAAAATTTATTTTTATTTAAAAAAACTAAAATCTAAAAATTAAAAAAATAGAAATATTATTAATAAATAAATATCATTAAAAATATAGTTCGATTGATGGTTTTAAAGGAATGATTAGTACTTAAACAGTGAATGGTGAAGACCATGGGTTTCAATCTGAAAAATATAATTTCAATTAAGGATTTTAGTAAGCAAGATATTGAATACATCCTAAAATTAGCCGAGGAAATGGAACCCATAGCCAGGTCACAGGAAAAATCCAGTACTCTATCTGGATCTATTTTGGGAATGTTATTTTACGAAGCTTCCACCCGTACTCGTCTTTCATTCGAAACCGCAATGAAACGATTGGGTGGTAGTACTGTTGGTTTCGCTGAGGCTGGAAGCAGTTCAGTCACCAAGGGTGAAAATTTAACAGACACGGTTCGTGTTGTGGGCGAATACACTGATGCCATGGTTATCCGCCATAATATGGAAGGCACTGCCAGGTACGTTGCAGAAATGGTGGATGTTCCAGTGATTAACGCTGGTGATGGGGCAGGACAGCACCCCACCCAGACACTCCTGGACCTGTACACCATGAAACGTATCTTGGGTGATATTGAAGAGTTACACGTGGCACTGGTGGGTGATCTGAAGTATGGCAGAACAGTGCACTCTCTTTCTTATGCACTGGCCATGTTTGGTGCCAAAATGAGCTTTGTATCACCACCCGAGCTTAAAATGCCCAGGGAAACCCTCCATGATCTTGCAGCTGCAGGAGTAAGTGTGCATGAAACAGAAGATATTAAAGACGTCCTGGACTATGCTAATGTTTTATATGTGACCAGAATACAAAAAGAAAGATTCCCAGACCCACAGGAATATTTAAAGATCAAAGGAGCTTACACTATTGATTCAAAACTTCTAAAAGGAAGTGAGGCAATAGTAATGCACCCATTACCGAGGATAGATGAAATATCCCATGATGTGGATAACACTCCCTATGGAAAATATTTCCAACAAGCATTTTACGGAGTTCCAGTTAGAATGGCTATTTTAGAATCACTTCTAATATAATTTGGTCCTGAAAATGATTTAATCAAATGTAAAAATGATTAATGGATGAAAAATTAATAGATGAAAATGATTTAATGGAAAATAATTTTTAAAATAAAAAAAGAATTTTAGAATAAAAAAGAGTAGATTCGAGTGGTATTTAACCACTCCACATTGCATCTTCCAAGAGTTCCATTTCACACTGCAGGGTGATCAGGTTTGTTCTTCCTTTACCCCTACCTCGAGATACTGTTTTTGTAGATATAAGTCCTAACATTTCTAATTCATTGATAAAATCAAAAATACGCCTGTATGAAACAGAATCTCCCTTGGTTATGTCTTTGTAAACATCATAAAGTCTTCCAGAAGTTATTTCTTCTTTGCGTTTGGTTAAAAATATCAGTGACTCCAGAACCTTCTGTTGCTGGCTGGGAAGGGTCATTACAATATCAGTGACTTTGTTATGTTCAATTTGATCCTTAGCTTCTCGGACATATTTCTCATAAACCATTTCCGTGCCTTTTTCATCAGCTAATTCACCAGAAGTCCGCAGTAGATCCAATGCGTACCGGGCATCACCTTCCTCCTTGGCGGCTAATGCAGCACAAAGAGGTATTACTTCATCATGAAGTACTCCATCATTGAAAGACAATTTAGAACGTTCCTGTAAGATGTCTACCAATTGTTGGGCATTGTATGGGGGGAAAACTATCTCACGGTCACGGAGACTGCTACGTACTCTGGGTTTTATAAACTGTTTGAAGTCCACAAAGTTACTGATGGATGCTATTGAAACATTTTCAGTTCGAGTAAGAGTGTAAAGTAGACCATCACCATCATTTTTCAGTAGAATATCAATTTCATCCAGGATTATGATTAAAATTAAATCACTACCAAAAACATTTTTCTTGAAAAGGTTACGAAATGCATTGATAACTTCTGCCTTGGTCCAACCCCTGTAAGGAACATCCTGACCCATCTGCTGACATAAACGAGCAATAACCTGGTATTCTGTGGTGAAATCAGTGCATCGAATATATTCCACCCGAACATTCACATTTTTTTCCTTGGAAATTTGATCCAGTTGTTTCTTGGCAAATTTGGCCACTGCAGTTTTACCAGTACCAGTTTTACCATAAACGGTGACATCAGGAGGAGTTACATTCTTTAATGACTCAACCCAGTACTTCGCCACGGATTTAATTTGATCTGAACGGTGGGGTAGATTATCAGGTAAAAATCTATGATCTAAAAACTTTTTACATTTAAATACTGAATTTTTGTCGCCCAATTCCTCAAAAATATTCATAAATATCACTTCTTATAATAAAAATACATCATTATACTTTAAACTTAAATAAAATCATCCAAGATGATGGTTAATGTTTGAAATTCATAGATTATGATTCATAGATTATGATCGAGTTAAAAAAGATCATTGCCCCCTGAAGTTTGATTAAAGATATTTAAAGTGGATTAAAGATTTCTAATTGATTAAAGATGCATGATGTCATATAATATATTCTTGTTAGTAGGTTATTTGCGATTTAACCGTTGATGTTAATTTATAATGATTAACATTAGATGCCATTGTAATTATCTTTATAATTTGGTGATATCAACCTATATCCGATTAAACTAAATTTAATTTGAATATTGAGTACTAACTGGAAATTTGATTTATGAATTGATTATTCTTTAACCTTAATTCTTCATCAGAAGGAGTGAAATAAAATTTCAGGTCCTGAATTAAAGGTGAAATCGATTAAACAGGGATCAATTTCAAGTGTAAAATTACAACATTGACGAAGTTAAGGTGCATTTCAAGTGTAAGTAGCTAATCCTATATTAAAGGTTATGGTGAGGGGTGCATTTCAAGTGTAAAAAAAATGAAAAAATAACGAAAAAAAATGAAGAGGTCCATTTCAAGTGTAAGTAACCAATTTCAATTTTGACATTTATGGTGAGGGGTGCATTTCAAGTGTAAAAAATTGAAAAAAAATAATGATCATACAAAGATATAGAAAGAGAGATCAATTTCAAGTGTAAAAAAAATGTGTATAAAATGAATAATATAATATTAAAATAAAAAAAATATATTAATCATACTTTTTTACCTTTATGAAAAATTTATAAAAATAAAAATTAAAAATAATTAAAAAAGATACAATAAAGACACAGAACTCATTGTTTGAATTTTAATTAGTTTAAAAAGTTAAAATAATTATTTATTTTTCTTTTTACACTTATTTCCATCTTATTTTCATTTTTAAGTAAATTATATCAAAAAATAACTAAAATTTAAACCATTTTTTTATCTCAAATTAAATTTTAAACATTTTAAACAAATAAATTAAACAAATAATTCTATTTAATATTATTATCATTTCAGTAGTTAGAGTTTATATTTTTTATTACTTTTTTTCTTATTTAATAAATCCTAAAGCTTTTTTTTAAAAAAATAGTTCAAACTATCTATTAATTTGTTTTTTCAAGTTATAATGATTTTTATTTTTTCTTGTTTTATTCATTATTATTATTTTATATTTTTTTCATATTATTTTTTAATTTTACAGTTGAAATTGATCTCTCACATTCTCAATTATTCACTTTACTTGAACGTTAATTACAACATGATAATCCATCTGGATAATACACTTGCAATTGATGTTTCACTTATTTGAAAAAAAATAATATCATGTACTTACACTTGAAGTTGATCTCATACTATTTTTTTAAAATTTAAACCATATATCTCAAAAAAGTTACACTTGAAACTGATGTCTTACTCCCTTTTTATCTGATTTTTTTGATGAAAATTATTCTATTTATCAAAATGTTAACTTTCACTATCTTTTATTTATGGATCCTGATTATTTTGATTTTTTCAGGTTGTTACTGGAAAAATTTTACACTTGAAATGGGTGTCTTACTCATAGTTTCATAACAACATCTGAAACAAATTCAACTATTAACTTGGTAAAATATGATAATTCATGGAAATATTCAGGTATTAGTGTAATCCTTATAAAATTAAAATAATTCATTGAAAATAGCTTGAATTAAATGGTTTCATTAAATAGTTTTAATGTTACATTTTTATTTCATAATTAATCTAAAATAATTGATCTAAATTATAAATCATGTTTTACTTTAATCAGTTTAAGCGATAAATAAGCAATATTAAATTAATTCTTCCTGTCATTTAATTTAATGAGGATAAGTTATGCAACAGATAGAACTACTTACAATTGAACTCTTAATAGTCATAGTCGCAGCTGTTTCAATTGATTTAATTTTAGGTGAGCTCCCCTCACGGCTTCATCCTGTAGTCTGGATGGGCAAATCTATAGAAAAACTTAAGAGTCTGTTTTTAACAACATCTAAAACTAAAAATCGGCTTTCTGGTTTGATAATGACCATGTTAATCATAATTATGTTTACTGCACTTTTTTCTGTTATTCTGTATATCTCCTCATTCAATTACATTTTCTATCTACTGGTGGCTTCCATTATTCTTTCCACAACATTTGCAATCAGATCTCTGGTGAATTTTGTTAAAAACGTGTATGTGGACATTAATGAAGATTTAGAAAAAGGTAAAAAATCTGTTTCATTATTAGTTAGTAGAAATACTTCTAATTTATCTTCTGAGAATGTTGTATCTGCAGCTATTGAAACTCTCACTGAAAACATCACTGATTCTGTTGTTAGTCCCCTTTTTTACATATTCATTTTTGGTTTTATGGGAAATATTTTATTATATTTAATCCATCCTTCTGTAACCATTAATCCCATTTTAATTAACCATACTTCTTTCCAAGGTCCACTTTCGAACTTTTTAAGTGTAAGTGGAATAAGTTATTCATGGTATCAATTCCCAATTTACCTGGTAGTATTTGCTGGTGTGTCATACAGGGTAGTGAACACCTTAGATGCAATGGTAGGTTATAAGAATCCGGAAAACATTGATATCGGATGGTTTCCTGCCCGTTTAGATGATATTCTTAATTACATTCCCGCCCGTCTAACTGGATTTTTAGTGGTTTTGGCCTCTATTTTTGCTGGTTTTGATTATAAATCTTCATGGAAGGTTATGTTAAGTGATGCGCGTAGTACTCCCAGCCCCAACTCTGGTTATTCAATGGCAGCAGCTGCTGGATCTCTTGGTATTCAATTAATTAAACCCGGGGTTTACAAGTTAGGTTATCCTAAAAATGAATTAAAGCCTGGAATGATAAAAAGAGCCATTAAATTAAGCATAATTACTGTTACTCTATTTTTAATGATTATAATTTTAATTCTAATTTCCACATTTCTATTTTTCCATTGATCTTTAAATGATTCTGACAAGAAGCAATAATGACAAATAATAAATTAAATCAAATAAAATTCTAAATACTATTACTAAAACGAATACCAAATATTCTTAAAAAAGTTAAAAAAAAGAATTATAATTCAGAGAAAAGTTTATCTAAGAATTTCACAGCCATTATTCCCATATTCAAGCTACTATTGGTATATTCAAACCTATTCCCATATTCAAACTATTGTTATATTCAAACCATTATTCTCTTATTCAAAAAGGTGATTTCATGAGATTTGCAATTATAAGCGTGACTAATCAAGGGCAAAAAATTGCCAGTGACATGGCATTGGTTTTAAAGAATGATCCCACTGTAATTACAGTTGATTTGTTCCATAAAAACGTTAAAGAAACTCTGAAAAAATCTTTTAATGACTATGATTGCTGGGTTGCTATAATGGCCACTGGAATAATGGTCAGACTTACATGTCCCCTATTAAAATCAAAATTAAATGACCCTGCAGTACTGGTGGTTGATGAAAATAAGAAACATGTTATCAGTTTAATATCAGGTCATTTGGGTGGCGCCAATCAATTTTCAATTAAAATAGCAGGTGTTATTGGTGCTGTTCCAGTTATAACTACAGCTACAGATTTGAAATGCAGAATGGGTGTTGATGCACTGGCAAACCAATACTGGTTAGATATTCACCAAGCTGATCTTATCAAAGAGGTGAACCAGTTAATTGCTGAAGATGGTAAGGTTGATCTATACTTGCCTTCACGATTTAAATTTTTAGAGAATCATCCTTACATAAAAAATTCTTATAATATTCACATTTGGGATAAATCTTTTATTCGAGCTTCTTTACCTCGTAAAAAATCCAATAATGAGTTAGATCTATATCCTAAAAGAATTGTGGCTGGTTTAGGCAGTAAAAAGGGAGTAACAGGTGAAAAAGTGTTTTTTGCCATCCGATCTGCTCTTCAACATCTTCACTTACCATTTGAGAGGTTGGATGCTTTGGCAACGGCTGATGTAAAACAATATGAGAAAGGTATTATTGATACTGCTTCTAAATCTGGATTAAATCTTGAAATAGTATCTTTAAACGAAATAGCTGAATTTAATCATGATGATTGTAGTCATTCGCCTCTAGTGCAGCGTGAATTTGGGGTGCAGGGAGTTTGTGAACCGGTGTCTCTCATTAAAGCCGGTATAAAATCACGTCTTATTCTGAAAAAGACTGCATACGATGGAGTTACAGTTGCAATTGCTGTTTCAATTGATTAAGCAAGGTATATATTTATTATTATATTTCATTCACGTTTTTAAATTATTTAACGTCTCTAAAGACTTTTTAAATGATTATATGTCCCTTTTTAAAAATTCTAACCAAAACCTTTTTAAAGCTCAAGATATAAACAAACTTGGATAAGGCTTTTTATGAATTACCATCTTAAGCACAATTAACTCAATGGAGGCATTATTATGGGTACAGAAGCATTTGAACGTTGTAATCAGATTTTAAAACATATTATGGGGGACACAAGTGTTCCACGGAATATCAGGAGGGCCGCTGAGGAATCTAAGAATTTATTATCTAAAGATGATGATGAACCTACAGTCAGAGCCAGTACTGTCATATCCATTTTAGATGAGATAAGCAACGATCCAAACATCCCAATACATGCAAGAACCCTTATTTGGAATGTTCTAAGTGAACTAGAATCCGTTCGCGAATAAAATTAAATAAAAACTAATTTTTTTGGATGGTTGTCGTTTTTTCAACTTCCATGAACCTGTTTTTAACTTGTTTTTGTCAGAAAAATTATTTTTAAGACAATTAATCAAACAAGTAGAGATCTTTAAGACAATTTAAGGTCAAAGTGACAATCTGAGTCAGAAACTATTAAATGAAATTTACAAAAAAGATAAATTAACCAAATTATTTATCTTCTTTTTGTAGTTTTCCACTTTTTCTATTTTATCTTCTTTTTTACATTAATTTTAACATGTTAAATATAAAATAACTCATAGAAACAATAATTCATTAAAAATAGATATAATAAAAAATTAGATCCATTAACAAATAATTTAATTATGAAAATAACAATTTAAAATTCCATATTACTCAAAACTCGAGCTACAAACTGAGTTTTCGCGGTTTCTTCCACGAATTCTGCTAGAAGAGCAGCTTCAGAAAGGTTTTCTCCTGTAGCCACCACTCCATGATTTTCCAGAATTACCACATCCTCTTTTTTAAGACCTTCACCAACCAGTTGGGCTAGTTTCACAGTTCCTGGCTGAGCATAATCGACCATTTTTAAAAAAGGGTTGTTTCGTTCACCAAAACCTTCTAATCTTTCAATTTTCTTTCCGGACATTGCAAAACCAGTTGCGTATGATGAATGGGTGTGAACGATTCCATTAACATCTTTATTTTTATAAACTTCCAGGTGAAGCATAAGTTCTGATGATGGATTTTTACCAGTCAATATTTTTCCATCCATATTCACCATGACTATCTCATCTTCGGAAACATGTCCTAATGAAACGCCGCTGGGAGTTATAGCTACAATATCATGGAATTTGGCACTTATATTCCCAGATTTCCCTGGTGCTAATCCTTTACTGTAAAGATAATGGGCAATTTCACATATCTCCGTGGTTAATGGGCTTTGCTTCATTTACTAATACTCCTTGTTACTTTCCGGTTATCTTACCCTGTGGTTAATTTGAAATACAAGTGGTTAAATTTAAATCCGGTTGTTAAATTTGAATCAAGTGGTTAAATTTGAATCATTCATCAATCATAATATTACATTCATCATATTGAACCTGCTTAATCCTGATTAACTGAAATCAAGCATTTTAAAACTACCGTTATTGATCACAGGCACCTGGGCCGGGGTGGGTATGATGTTGTAGATCTTCTGGAACTCGGTCTGGGACTGGAATGTTCCACTATTAATGAGGTGAACTCCTTTGTATCTCCTGTAACTGTTTATATGCACGTGCCCAGTATGGAAAACATCGGGAATTTCTTCAATAACCAGATGATCCTCAATTTCAGATGCAAGAGGTGTTCGTTCACCATAAATTGGGGCTAAATGTCGTTTTTCCAGGAGTTCTTTCATAATGAGATCCGATTGCTGGTGACTCATTCCCTTCACTGTCATGGCCATATCATCAAAGCTACGACCATGGTAAATTAGCACTTTAATCCCGTCAAGGCTTACCAGAGCAGGATTACTCACAAATTCCAGGTTCTTGAGATCGTAAAGGCCTTTAGCATAATCTTCAGGAATGGCTGGTTGTGGCTCTGCCAGTCGACTTGCATCGTGGTTTCCAGGGGCTATAATAACTTTCACGTGACTTATATCGCCGAATAATCTTGCTGCTTCTTCATACTGTTGGTGAATGTCTTTTATGGTGAGTTCTTTATCCTGGTGGGGGTAAACTCCAATTCCATCCACGATATCACCGGCCACCACCACATATTTCACGTTGTTGGCAATTTCCCGTTGTTCTTCATCCCCGAAATCTCCGTTGATCCAGTGAATGAATCGCTCGAACTCGTCATTGAGGAAAGTGGAACTTCCAATGTGAATGTCACTCAAAAAAACAGTGGCAAAGTCCATGGGTTTTTCATCAATGCGCGGTACACCTGGACTTATCAGCTCACTGGCCATAATCAGGGTACCCTTTCTGCTACCTATAATACCAATTACTTCATCTTTGACTACTTTTTCTGCCTGCTGGAAGACTTCATGGTTTTCATTGTGGATTAAAACAGTAGCACTTCCAGTTTCATCCTCTATTTCAATGAGTTTATGGTTATTTTTGGTGTAACGTATATCGCTAACCATGCCCACGATTTTCACCACATCATCGAGGCTTGTGGCTTCTTTAATAGGGTAACTGTCTTTAAGTTCTCTCTTGTAAGTTAACAGTTCCCTGAGTTTGTGGTATCTGCTTTTGAAGTAACTTGAAAGGTCTTTAATCTCCCCATTGGTGTAAGACTTGCGACTTGCATCTTTAAGGATTTGAAAATCAAAATCCTGTGGAACCAGTTTCATCTGGGGCATTTTATTATTATTCACAGAGCTTGAACCCAGTAAATTTTCATTTGATTGGCCCAAGTATTCATCAACCCATGCACCAGTGAGAACCATCATTTCCTGGGGTGAAATGGTCAGGTGCTTGATCATGGAATCCACCAAATGAGAAGAATCATTATAATCTTTTATTTTATTGTAAGCGGATTCATCGAGAAGTATTTCCGCATCTGCGAATTTTAATATAATGTCATCAGTCATAGGGCACTCCAGGAATTATTGTTAGAAATATTAACAGTTTTTTAGATATTATTTGCCTTTTATACTTAGAATTCCTTTTATACTTGGAATTTAATTAATTCATGAAATAATCGCCAATAAAATTTCATCTAATCCACTTTATTTAGTTATATTTTATCATTGTCTTAGATATAAATCAACTTTTTGACTCAACTTTCTGAATTTATTCCTGAAATTTTCAAGTTCATCAATGGATTTTTCAAATTTCTCCTGACCTTCCACTTTAGAACCCTCCTTGGATAAAATAATGTATTCAGAATTTAGAACCAGGACATCTTGAAGGATTATCAATGTTTTCATGATTTCCAGTTGGAGTGACTTGCATTTTGAGGGTGGTTTCAAGGCCTCATATTTGAAGAATATATCTTCCAGGTTTTTCCTGATTTTGTCAACATTATTACTGGCGTCGTCAAAGCTGATTTCACCCTTACCTTCGCTGTTAAAAATTTCCCTTACTAAAAGTAGTTGAATTCCACTTTCCTTTAAACAATTCTTGCTTTTTTTTAAGAACTGTTTTTTAGTCATACCAAACATTAATTACCATCCTGATTGAGTTAAATCCTCATAAAGTGAATTATTAATGAATTTTTATATGTTATAATTAATTAGACTTTATTACAACTTGAACATGGTAATTTTATCCTATGATTTTATTATCCTTGATTTCATATCTGGTAAAATGCCAGGATTTTCTTCAAACAGTACTAAACATGCAATACAAATAGTGAAATATATTTAAAGTGGATTATAAGTGCTTACACTAATTTATCAGTGTTTACATTGTTGTTTTTGTTTTCACTAATTTATCTGTGTTTATCTGGATTTATCCTTCAACGTAATGAGTTATCTGTATCAATATTGATAGACTAATTTTGATAAAAAGTTCCAGTCAAAACATTTAATATAAATGGTTAGTTAGACTGATAAATATCAATAGTTTTGATCATTATGAGATATGTTATATCTTAAATTTAAAATTAATCAAAATCCTCAAATTACCTTTAAAATTCCATATTAAATTTAATTAATAAACTAAATTAAGGAAACTATTAAAATCTAATTTAAAGTCATGAATAGAATCATTTGAATCTAATATTTAATTTAATTTATGAATCCTACATAAATGAATTTACCCACAATTTAAGGTGATATTTTGTCCCGAGCTGTTAAGATAATCTTATTTCTAATCTTCTTTGCCGTGTTCTTTGAGGCAGGCCTATTTGCATCCTATACCATTGTAACCCAACAACCACCAAACCCTGCTGATTTGATTGAAATGCAGATCAATGGTGTAAGTTCTCTTCTTAATCTGGGTCCAAAGATTGCCACCCAAAAGAATCTGAATATCCTTAATAAGAATGAGGTGGTGGATGTCCTGAAAGCCAAAACCGGCGTTGATGGTATCAATCTGCAGAGTCTCACTGCTCAAACATACCAGAGTACTACTGATAAATCTATCAACTTAAACATCACTGCCATGGGTTATAAGGACTCACAGAGTGGTGGAACCGTAGGAAATTCATCTGGTGGAGCTATTACGATCAAATCCAATCAAACTTACAGTATAACTGCCACTGGCACGGGTACATCAAAAACTGGTGGTGTTCAGATTGATACGAACTCCATTGTTATAACTTCCACTCGTGTGCTGTACAACTCATGAGTGCAATTAATTTCTTTATTTCTTTTGTGTACGGTGAAATTTCTTTTATGTAACGGTGAAAATATGATTAAAATTGTTGGCATAGGTCCCCGCAGGGAAGACATGACTTTAAGGGCTTTAAAGGCATTGGAAGAGTCAGAGGTTGTAATTGGATATGGGGGATACACCCGCCAGATTAAGGATCTCCTGGAAGGTAAGCAGATCATATCCAAAGGAATGGGTCAGGAAGTGGACCGTGCAGAATTAGCCATTGATTATTCTAAAAAAGGGTTTAAGGTGGCGGTTATAAGCAGCGGAGATCCTGGTGTTTATGGAATGGCCAATGTAATTCATCAGGTCATGGGAAAGTACTCTGGGGTGGAAGTGGAAGTAATCCCGGGAGTCACTGCGGTTAACTATTCTGCTGCCCTACTAGGTGCACCTTTACATGATTTTGCAGTTATAAGTCTCAGTGACATACTCACACCACTATCTGAGATTAAAAGAAAGGTAACTGCTGCTGTGGAGGCAGATTTCATCATTGCCTTTTACAACCCACGGAGTAAACGAAGGACCGAACCTTTGAATGAAGCTTTAAAAATAATTCGCAAGGTTAGAAAACCCCAAACTCCGGTGGGGATAGTTAAAACTGGTGGTAATGGTTCTGAAGTTCGAATTGTTCCCCTTGACAAGCTGGATGAAGAATCAGTGGATATGAACACCACCCTCTTGGTGGGTAACACCTTCACCTATGTGGATGATGGTAAAATGGTGACTCCCCGTGGATACATTCTACCCTATTCAACTCATCCTCTGGCAGATGAATTCTACCAGAAATATCTATCTGGAGAATGTAATGAAGGGTCAAACACAGCATGTGAATATTATCCCTGTCACAGCCATCCTCAAAATTGCACATTCTGTTACTGTCCCTTTTATCCTTGCGGAGACTCATCTACCGGGGGTCACTGGATAAAAGAGAAGAAAGTGTGGAGTTGTGATGAGTGCACTTGGATACACCAGGATGATACTGTTGAGTGCATACAGGGTAAGTTACCTAAACTCCTGGAAAAAGTGGAAGACCTTCAAGATAAGAAAAAGGAACTTCTTAAATTAAGGAGAGAATGTGTATATTCAACAAAATAAACATGGCTTCTACTGATTATTGTGATGGTTAATTGCAGTTGAAAAATTGTTGCTTTGAAAAATTGTTGCTATTTCAAATTAAATACAACTTTTTTGAAATAAAATACAATACGAAGAATACATTATGAAAATATTTCAAAAGAATGATAATTAAATAACTTTTTGGTGGGGTCAAGCAATTTTCCCATAGTATAATGTACCATGTCCAACATACTAACATTAGTGATATAAAATGATTCGAATAAAAAGAGCCTACCAGTCACCTGCACAGAAGGATGGTTACCGGATTATGGTTGATCGGGTATGGCCACGTGGAGTATCTAAACAAAGATTAAAAATGGATGTATGGCTGAAAGACATAGCACCTAGCCATGACCTGCGCAGATGGCTGTCGCAGAATTCTCAGAAATGGGATGAATTCAAGACTAAATACAGAGAAGAGTTGCATGATAAAGTTGAATTTTTGAATCAAATACTGGACCTGGAGAAGGAGAAAGAAACTGTTACCTTGGTTTATACTTCTGGTAATACCGAGCATAATAGTGCAGTGGTTTTGAAAGAAGTTCTGGATGAGTTAAAGGCATAATTCATCCAATAACTTAAATTATACAATTTAAATTGAATATAGTTTAATTAAATATAGTTAAATCCAATATAGTTAAATCCCTTAATATCGTGACTTATTAACCATGCAAATTTAAAAAAAACCCTGGGTCCTGTTTTATTTAGGAATATTATTTGATTTTTAGGAAATTTTTAGGAATATACAGTATTTTAGGATATTCTGCTTTTGTAACAATTTTTATAAGATATTTTTATAAAAAATGCGTCAATATTCCTGGTTTTTTTAATAATTGGAGTAGAAAATCTCATTTATGTACTGGAATCACTATTTTGGCCTAAACATTTCCATTTAAGCCAATATTCCATTAAACCAATATCAAATTTCATAGAATTTCATCAAATTTTCATGGAAAATGAGATTCAAGGAAAAATAGGAAAAGAAAATAGGAAAATATTGAAAATAAATAAGGGATAATCAGGTTTAAAAGGGTAGAAGGGTTATAAATCCAGTTCCATTATCCCTTCAAAGACACTAACTGCATCTCCTTCCATGAACGCACCTAAATTTCCATCTTTCTCGTACACGGTTATCTGTAGATCCCCTCCAGGTAAGTGTACCAGAACGTCTTTCTGGAGTAGTCCCAACTTGTATCCGGCAATAACTGTACTGGTTGCTCCAGTGCCACAGGCCATGGTGAAACCAGCACCACGTTCCCAGGTTAGCATCTCCACTTCCTGGGGACTGACCACACCCACGAAATGCACATTGGTCCGCTCTGGGAATGCCTCATGGTTTTCAATGAGAGGGCCCAGATGGTCCAGGGCCACTTCTTTCAGGTTATCATTGAAGATAATAGCATGTGGGTTGCCCACACTGATGGCGGTAAGGTTCATGGGTTCACCATCAACCATCAACTCCTGATCAATGAATTCCTCTTCTTCACTGTCCATGGGTACTTCACTGGTTTTGAAGGTTGCAGTGCCCATGTCAACACGGATAGATTTTACAGTGCCATTTTCAACGTACAATGTAAGTTCTTTGGTTCCGCCCAGTGTTTCCACAGTCATCTTCTTCTGCTTGACGACATCATTCTCATAAACGTACTTACCAAAGCATCGGATTCCATTACCGCACATCTGGGCTTCACTACCGTCACTGTTGAATATGCGGAAGCGGATATCTGCTTCTACAGATGGAGAAACAAATATAACTCCATCTGCTCCTACTGAGAATCCTCTGGTACAAAGTTCGGCTGCAATTTCTGATTTTTTATCTTCTGGGATAAGTTCTTCTGTGGATTCATCAATTACCACGTAATCATTTCCCAGTCCATGCATTTTATGAAATAATAAAATAATTCGTTCACTCATTTTAAAAGCCTCATGGGAATATTCTGTTTGCTGAAAAGATCAGCAAAGGTTTCCCTTTCCCTAATAATATCTACTTCACCATCACACACCATGACTTCGGCTGGTAATGGTCTGGAATTGTACTGGCTGGCCATACTGAAAGCGTATGCCCCTGCGTTCATTATAGCCAGAATATCACCTTCTTTGATTTCTGGAAGTGGCCTGTCCCTGGCGAAAAGGTCTCCAGATTCACATACATTTCCTGCTACATCAATATTCTCGGTAGCTTCTGCTTCAGGTTTATCAGCCACCAGGATGTGGTGGTAGGAACCGTACATGGTAGGCCGCAGTAATGTATTGAATCCAGCGTTAACCCCTATAAATTTTCGGTAACTCTGTTTAACAGTATTAACAGTGGTTAATAGGTATGATGCATCTCCCACAATGTAACGGCCGGGTTCTATACACATGGTTGGATTGTTCATGCCGTGCTCTTTGAGTTTGTCCTTGTAGAGTCCTACAATTTCAGCAGCGAATTTTTCAATATCCAGTAATCCCTCCTCAGGGGTGTAAGGTATTCCAAGCCCACCACCGAAATCTATGAACTCGAAGGTAACACCAGCTTCCTTGTGCACTCGACCAGCTACATCCATCAGTACCTGTACTGCCAGTTTAAATGGTTCTGGATCCAGGATACCTGAACCAATGTGGGTGTGGATACCCACTGGCTGGAAACCGAGTTCCTTTGCTTTTTGGTAAACCTCTACTGCTTCGTGTTCCATTATTCCGAACTTTGATAGCTCTCCACCGGTTATGCAGTGGTCGTGGTGACCGGCACCCACCATGGGGTTTACACGGAATGATATTTTAGTACCCTTTGCTCCAGGAAGCTCTGCCAGGCGTTCCAACATGGAAACACTGTCCAAATTCATGCGTACACCTGCATCTAGGGCGAATTGCAGTTCCTCGGTGGTTACATTGTTACCAGTATACAGGATCCTTTCTGGTTCAAAACCTGCCAGTAATGCAGTGTAGATTTCTCCAGGTGAAACAGCGTCAATACAGCTTCCTTCCTGTTCCAAGATCTTCATCATAGCCAGACTGGTGTTGGCTTTGGCTGCGTAGAATATTTTAAAGTCTGCGTATTCATTACTGAATGCCTGGTATACTCTCTGGTAATTGTCACGCACTCTCATTTCATCAGTAACGTAAAGTGGTGTTCCGTATTCCTGGGCAAGTTCCAGGGCATCGGCACCACCAATGTCAAGGTTGCCTTTTTCATTAGTCTTGAAGTGTAATTTCATAAATGATCCTCCGAAAAGAAGTAAACATTAAATGTATCAATTTATGTTCATATAACGATTACTATTCCTGTGGTATTAATTGTGGAAAAAAGTAACCTGTGGAAAAGTAAGCACTTCAGTTAAAAAAATTGGATGAGATTATTGATCTGGAAATGAGATTATCAGTCGGATAATCTTCGTAAAACTTCATCCAGACAATCAGTCACGTCGTTGATCTGTTCCTGGTTGATTACCAGTGGGGGAACGAACCTCAGCACTTTTTCCGCAGTACAATTCACCAAAACTCCCTGCTGCCGCATTTCATCAACCATATGGCCACAGGGGACGTCCATTTCCATTCCCAGCATCATTCCCACACCACGCACATCTTCCACCAGTCCGTGCTCCAGGAATAATTCTTTCAACTGATTCTTGAAGTACTCACCATTTTCACGAGACTTTACCAGGAGTCCTTCTTCTCGAATGGTCTGCACCGATGCTAATGCTGCGGCACAGGCCAGTGGCCCTCCACCAAATGTGGCTGCGTGGTCACCGGGTTCGAATGCATTTCCCACCTCTGCACTGGCCATCACTGCTCCCATGGGGAATCCTCCAGCTATGGCTTTTGCCAGGGCGGTGATGTCTGGGGCGACCTTGAATGTCTGTGAGGCAAACATCTCACCGGTACGTCCAAAACCAGTTTGCACCTCATCAAATATGAGTAAAACATCATTTTCATGACATACTTTCTTCAACTCATCCAAGTATCCTTCTGGCGGTATTATTATCCCACCTTCACCCTGAACTGGTTCCACCAGCACAGCAGCAGTTTCATCACTGATAGCTTCACTCACTGCTTCCACATTACCATAAGGAACGTGTTTAAAACCAGGGGTAAGTGGTCCGAAGCCCTTCTTATATTTATGCTGGCCAGTGGCAGTGATGGTGGTTATGGTTCGCCCATGGAAGCTGTTTTCCATGGCTATGATTTCACCCTTACCAGTGTACTTGCGGGCCAGTTTAATGGCTCCCTCATTGGCCTCTGCTCCACTGTTACAGAAGAATGCCTTCTGGTGGGGTGAAACCTCAACCAGAAGTTCTGCCAGGCGTACCTGCTCTTCGGTATAGTAAAGATTGGATGTATGGATTAATTTATGAGCCTGCTTACTGATGGCTTCAGCTACTCTGGGGTGAGCATGTCCCACGTTGTTTACTGCAATCCCTGCCACACAGTCAATATAGGCACGTCCTTCCACATCCCATACCACAGCACCCTTACCCTCTTTGAGGGCTATTGGCTGTCGACCATAGGTTTGCATAACATATTCCTTGTCCTGAGCCATTATCTCCTCTGTATTCATATCATCACCTTTGTAAATGTAATTAAAATCATTATCATGTCTCCTAAAATTTAATCTCCCCTAAACAAGTTTACATTTAGGTT
This sequence comes from Methanobacterium formicicum DSM 3637, assembly GCF_000302455.1. Taxonomy (NCBI): domain Archaea; kingdom Methanobacteriati; phylum Methanobacteriota; class Methanobacteria; order Methanobacteriales; family Methanobacteriaceae; genus Methanobacterium; species Methanobacterium formicicum. Next base: position 290,867 of record NZ_AMPO01000001.1, on the reverse strand, counting down.
TTATTTTAAGCGATATAATGAATTATGTTTACAGACATTATAAGCATTATCCATGCTCTGACTAGGGAAATGATTAAATATGGTTAAAAACACACCGATTGGATATAATTGATCAGGGAATTTAATTAACATCTGGATGAAATTATATAGACTTACACTGTGAAAGTTAGTGTTGGGAAGGAAAACTCTTATGAACATTCAAAAAGCAATTTTATACATTGGATCTGTAATTTTATTGATTATCGGGGCCTATACCTTTTACATGGGACAGACATCCCAGGGAGTAATCTGGTTCGTTTTAGGAGTGATCTTCCTTTCAATCTCTCCCCAGCTGGGACGCCCAATTAAGGCCGTAAAAATGAGGAAAATAATTATCATACTATGTGCCCTCATATTACTTGGAATTGGAGGGTACACCTTATATTTGGGAGAATTTTTAGCAGGAGCAGCATGGATAATTGCAGGAATTATGAGTCTTCTGATTTCATTCATGCTGGTGGGTAAAAATTCAGTTTTGGACCCGCAGTAACTTTTTAAATTTTATTTAGATTCCATAATTTCCCTTTCCATTTAATTACCTGAATAATCTTGTGATTCCTTTTTTTATTAAACATTTATTAACAGGGAAATAGTGAACTTTTCATAGTGATTCTTATGAAAAAAGCAATTATTGAAACTGATAAAGGAAACATTGAACTAACCCTTTTTGAAAAGGAAGCCCCTAACACCGTGGCTAACTTTGAAAAACTGGCCAACAGTGGATTCTATAATGGATTAACCTTCCACCGTGTTATCCCTGACTTTGTAATCCAGGGTGGATGTCCAAAGGGTAATGGAACTGGTGGACCAGGTTACACTATAAAATGTGAGATAAACGAGCATAAACACGGAACTGGTGCCCTTTCAATGGCTCACGCTGGTAAAGATACTGGTGGCAGTCAGTTTTTCATCACCCACTCTCCACAACCACACCTGGATGGTGTTCACACAGTCTTTGGTAAAGTAGTTAAGGGAATGGAAGTTGTTAACGCCATTAAACCCGGCGATGTGATGAATAAGGTAACAGTTTCCGATGAATAATTCTCAAAATTTTACTTTTTTTTTATTTTGCAGAGGATAATGACCAATATATAATTACATTTTTTAAAGAATTCCGTATTTGAAAAATCTTCAGGTATAAAAAAATCATACAATAAGCTCTATTTTTTCTCCCAGTTAATAAGAAAACTACATATATAAGGGTAGATATAGTCTAGTTTGATGAAAAAGGAAGCCATAAATTATCTGGAAGGCTATGCCAACATCATCATCTACATAGTGATAATCATAGGCACCCTGCTGGTTGCCAATCTTTTATGGGCCTGGCCAAGCTACACACCACAAGTCATAATCTCTATAATGTGTCTTCTGGTAATATTTGATATTTTCAAACAGGCATTAATGGATCCCTTCAAAGGAAAAAAGATAAAAAAGATTATGCTGATTTTAATAGTAGCTCTCGTAATTATAGGAATAATAGTACTGTATATTAAAGGATGGACTTTATTTTAAGGATTTAAATAAAAATCAATTCATAAAATTTGCTATTTTTAAAAAAATATTTACTTTCTTAGGTTATTCTCTAATTCCATTGATATTTATTTAAACTTTATTCTTTAGAAGTCTTAGAAACAGTCAAATAAGTCTTTTAATTTTTTAATATAGTATCTTTTTAAGGACTAAACCATATACTTCTGCTATTTCAAGGGCTATATGTAGATGCTGGTCATTGTAATCTTCATCTGGGTTTCCAACCACAATCTGGCCCAGAATATCTCCATCAAATTTCACAGGGACCGATAAAAATTGATTTACTGGTTCATGACCTGGGGGTAGACCATGGGCAGCAGGATGCCTGGTCACATCATGAACATACAATGATTTACCAGTGTCCAGGGAGTAACCCAGAAGTCCACCGTAACTTCCGTCTTTTCGTACCTTGAAACGGGCCTCACCCATATCCTCATACATCTGACACTCTTCAGTCAGGTGAGAAAAAGAAATCCCTACACTGTCTTTGTTTTCAGGGTCTACAAAGGCTACATAACAGCTTTTACTTTTAAGAAGCCCAGTAATTTCTCCGAAAACCACGTCTGAAATTTCTTTGAGATTGGAATCAGGTAACATATCCAGAATTTTTGTTCTGGAAGCATTCAAATCCTCCTCACTAACCATGTGATTCTCTTCAATCCCTTGAATAGCTGTTCCCCCTTTAAATAGAGTTACTGGTTACATATACTTTAGAATGAGGTTTATAAATAATTAACCAATTAAAGTATTAACCAATTAAAGTGAATTTTCCTTTCCTGTGACTTTAAGTAGCACACCAAAAACAGATTCCAAAGGCACTATCTGGTTATCATCAATTTCAACGTACCAGAAGTTACCTTCGTGGAAAATTTTCTTCACCACAGCCTTCTGGAAAGGGAAACCTGCAACCAGGGCATAAGCACCCAAAATAGTGCTCTCGACAGTTTTATCTGGTATTAAAATAGTATCACCCTTCAGTACCTTTCGAGGGTTTATTTTAATTATTGACTGGTTGTGTGAACTTAAATTGGGGTTTTGTTTGGCATCAATATTTAGTACAATAATTTTCTCGCCTTGTTCACCGTCCTGCTTTTTAATCTTCTTTTTAAGTATCCTCATCTGCAGTGCTTCAATTTCAACAGGATTAACCCCATTTTCATTTAATTTAACTGTTATTGCTTTATCTATTACTTCAGAAATTACTTTTCCGGCGTGAATTTCCCTGCAACGTGAATTTTTGCTGGTGCTGTGCATGGGACACTTCCAGCAGTATTTATCCTCCAGGATATTCATGATATCCTGATAAACAGTTCCAGTTTGTCGTTGAAATTCATCCAACCTTTCCTGCAGTTTTCCCATAAATAAAACCTCATTTAATAACAGCTTATTTTGGTATTATTATTTAAAATCATTAAAAATCTTTGTTTATTTATCTAAGGGTATTCATATCTTTTTTTATCTATCCTGTAACTGTATGTGTCCTTTAATTAACTATGTAATTTCATGGTAATTAGAATAATCTTGTAATCTTCATTCATAAAATAGAATTATTCATCCAAGGATTATTCATCCAAGAAGAATTGATCCAAGATGTTCAATGATAATCCGGATAACTGATACTGGATAACTGCCATAATCTAATTAATCAGGGAAACGAATAGAATTTTAGTATAATAACATGGATACCTAATTGCGGATACCTATTATACCTAGTTGAGGGGAGAAGTTTTAAAATGCCAAAAGATGCACTCAATGATTTAGATGAGTTAGAAAAACAAAACATAGCCCTGGCTCTGTGGATGAAAGAATTCAAGGCCAAAAAAATCCCTAAAAATATAAGGACCAAAATTTTGGCCAAAAATAACAGTCCTGAGGCATTTGGGGAGAGGATGCGGCATCGCATTCAGGATCTTTTGGATAATCCAGACTCATTCACCCCCTGCTACAGGAAACGCTACGAAAAACTACTGGAACAGTGTGATTCATTGACATCCATCCAGGCCTATGCATTGAATCACCTGCTGGGTTTGGATAGTAGCAGAGGGTATCAGAATATTCCTGATGAATCTAACCTTGAGTTTCCCAGGGATTTCGCCCCTCAACTGGGATACCAGGTGGGATGGCACTTCTTTGTGGGCAACTGCCGCGACACCCGTAGACGGGAATACGGGATACTGGTATCATTCTACCGTTATTCATTATTACCTCCTGCAATGGCACATAGCTTTGGATTGACAGATTGGGAAAATCAGATATTTGAGATGCAACTTGCTGTGGCCAAGGCAGGTGAAGAACACCTTCAGGCACGTCCATTTGCTATTGCTGGGACCACCGGGTTGTTGAATTTCTCCAACAATCCCTTCAATTATCAGGCAGGAAATAACAGGATAATATCTATGGCCGAAGATAAACTTTTCCCACTTCGCGTTCAGGCATGGGGGGTGAACCAGGGTGGTGATGAGGATGTGGAGATGGAAGTGGACCTTGGGTTCTCATCCAACAAGGATTTCCTCCTGCAGGGGAACAAAGGGTGCCTGCCCTGCTGCTGTGACATTGGAACTCTCTACTACTCTGCCACTAACCTTCGCCTCGAACCCGGCAGTCTGCTGAAACTGGATGGGGAGGAGTTAACTCTCACCCAGGGCCAGTTCTGGTTTGACCACCAGTGGGGCAATGCTCTGGAACCTCTGGGGAACAGCCGATGCAAGGTAGTTCGGGCAGCAAGTATGCTCACCGAACCATCCCGTTCCAGGGGATGGGACTGGTTCATGGCCCAGTTTTCTGATGAAAGAGAGATGACTATGTACGCACCCCACACCGATGAAAATTTAGAGTACTACCAGCAAATTGGAGAAGAACCACCTGGTAAAATGACCGTACCGGTTAAAGGACAGTTCATTGATGATGAACACAATGTAGTGGATATGAAGGGAACTTTGAATGTTGATAAATGGGTTAAGAGTGTTAAATCGTCTGACCCTGTAAACTACTTTGTAACCAACACCTGGTACCCGGACCGGTGGCATTTCCAGTTTCTGGATATGGTACCGGAGGATATAAGGGAATTCACCATGACACCAATAGTGGAAGGTGGGCAGACTGGTTACAATGCCAGTGGAGCCCAGTATTCTGAGGGTGGAGTTCATATTAGGAACCTTGAGGGTCGTTTTCTGGGTAAAGGGTTTGCTGAATCAGTGTACTATGCTGATGCATTAAAAAACATGTTCCACCTGGCAGGATTGAAGGATACGCCCAAAATGCGTAAACTCATGGAACCTCCAGAACCATCCTCTCTTTTAAAGCTGAAAAGCTTGTTATACATGGCGTGGCCACCACACCAGAGGAAACTTAAGAAAAAACTGGAGAAATGTCTGGAACAGGGCCTGCCAGCAGATTTCATTGGATGAAAATCATTAATTAATTGAACAAAACCGTACTTTGATAGGTTGTATAAATTTTCAGAGATTACAAATTTGGGGATTACAACTCTTAGGCATTTAAAAAGATTATAACTTTATTTAACTTCAGAATATTATAACTCTATTGAGCATTCAGAAGATTACAGCTTATTAAGTTAAAAAATATGTATTTTAAAAAATTATTAGAGGTTTAGAGTTTTTGACAGATAAAAATAAGTATAAATTGCCTTATATTCGTGTACCGGATGATTGGCAGTTTTTAAGATCTTGGGGACCAGGACCCTTCATCACCAGGGCTATTTTCAAAACCCCTGCCGGTGAAATTGTTTCATGGACTTCCCGTTACCATAGAAAACATCATTTTAACCTTGAAATAAGAAGAGGTTCAACATGGCTTGCTCCTGGGGCTGTTGGGTGGTGGATTGGGGTACTGTTTGCCATTGGTTCGGTTTGTTTTGCGCTGGGATCTGTGCATTCCTATGCCAGTTACGTGGGTGTTTTCACTGATAATCTAACCTATTTTATTGGCTCTATTTTTTTCACCACTGCTGGATTCTTACAGTTTTTGGAAACAGCCAGTGCACCACAGGAAATAGGGGGAATCAAAAGCAAACTCCATTTCATGTTTTTCCAGCCTTCCAGAATTGACTGGTGGTCTGCAGCAATTCAGTCTCTGGGAACCATTTTTTTTAACATAAGCACCTTCGCTGCAATTATCAGCACCTTATCCGCATCTCAAGCAGAATTATTTGTATGGAGTCCGGATCTTTACGGTTCAATCTGTTTCCTGGTTTCCAGTTACCTGATCTATATTGAAATTGGTCATAAGTTCTTTTCAATACACCCGCAGAGTTTATCTTGGTGGATTGTTTTCCTAAACCTGGTGGGGTCAGTGGCCTTTGGAGTATCCGCTGTAGGGGCATTTATTCCTTTACCTACGGATCAACCATTTAATCCATTTTTAATGAACATGGGGACCTTCATCGGGGCGGTGTGTTTCTTTGCTGCTGCAGTTTTGCTACTTCCCGAGCGGACCATTAACCTGAATAAAGTAAAAAATTTATCTCAGAATTAGATACTTGTTGCTAGTCTCAGAATTAGATAACCTGTTGATAGATTAAATGATTCACTGGAATAATTAAATCGGTGTATAATTAAATATTTTATAAACTAAAGAATGAACAATACAAAGAATGAATTTACGTAAATTTTTGGGGTATTTTTATGAACAAGAACTTGAGTAGAATAGCCGTGCTGATGATTTCATTTATTCTGATCATCCTTATTTACCAGATCTTCATTTTGGGGCAGTATTCCACCTACAATTACCTGGCCATAATCGCATTCGTGGTCTTCCTCTTCATCAGCATCTACGACATGAAAAATGCCGATGATGAGGAGTAATGGAACAAGATGTGTAAAGAAACTTTTTCATCACTTACTTTTTCAATTCACTACTATTTTTCATTTGCACATAGTAATTTTCAGTCACTTTTTCCGCAATGATTCTAAAAGTCCAGATTTACGGGCGTAGTGGAATAAATACAGCTGAACATAACCTGCCCAGTCACCGTAACGTTCCATTCCAAATACTCTGACTTCCTGAGGTTTAAGTTCTTCACCAGGGAAGTATAGGTGTTCAACAATCCTTTTAATCCACACATCCACTGGGAAAGCTTCTCCCATTTTAAACCCATAGAGCAAGATGCAGTCTGCTACCTTGGGTCCCACACCAGGGAGCTGGAGGATAGTGTCAAATGCTTCGTCATACCTCATTCTGGCTACCTTCTGGATGCCAATCTCAGACTGGATCATCCTCGCAGCATTGATAATGTACTTGGCCCGGTAACCAACTCCACAGGCCTGAAGATTGTTTTCGAAAATGAAATCTTCAGGTAATTCATCTTCACAGCGTTGCATTTCCTCTAAATCATGTTCAGGTACGTTACCCAGCACATTCGGGACTGGGAATGAGTAAAAATCACCAGAGTCAAAATGGTACTGGTCACCCCATTTCCTTTTAATATCATTCACCGAACGTGTCCAGCGTAATATGGAACAATTCGCGGATGATATGGATGATATGATACATTCAAATGGGTTATGGGCATTGAAAAGCCGTAATCCCTGGCAAAATTCTATGGTAGGTGTCAGTTTGGGATCTTCACTTAAAAACTGGTAGAACTGGTTCAGATCATGGTCTAGACTGAATATCTCCCGAACAGAGTTTTTAATACCTTTTTCTGATACTTTTTCAGTAGATTCAGCAATTATTTCCAGGTTACTATCTGTATCAGCATCATCATGTTTGATATTAACCAGACAGGGAGCACCTTCAACCTGTATCAGTTCCTGGAAATAGGAATTACTCTCTTTCCATGGTGGTTGGCTGGTCTGACCACTATTAATGGTAAGGGATAGGTTAAGGGGTCCTTTGATTTTCTGGTTTTTGATGTTAAATTGAGTTATCATCATTATTTGATTGTTAGGGTGATTGTAAAAAACTTATCCAAAAAAGTTATCAAAAAAGATCCGATGTTAAGTTTTCCACTGGGGATTGGTATTTAATTATCCATAAGATTCGGTTAAAACTAGGTTTTTAAAAAATTATTTAAAAAAATAAAAAAAAGGTGAGGAATAAAACCCACTCCCATAACATGCAATAACTGGTTAAATCAGAACTGGTTTAAGGCATTTATATGGGGTAATGGTTTTATTAGCCGCTTTTAACGGAACCTAATCCATTCACCTGCTGGGTTACCTGAGGACTACCAGTGTAGGTTATTGAACCCCCACCATTTACCACCGCATTCAAGGTGGTAACCACATTAACGCTGGCTTTACCTTCTCCGTTAATGGTCACTGTAGCACTTTGACTCTGCAGGTCACTGGCAGCTATATTACCCCCTCCATTGACAGTGGCAATCAGGTTGTTTGCTTTACCCGCCAGGGTCATTTTACCGTTATCCAGTGTCACGGTGAGTTTATCAGTGTTTAGGCCGGTCACCTCAGAATTACCTCCACCATTGGTGGTGAGAATATTCAAATTTTTTAGGGTAACGTAGAATTTCACAGCCCCGTTACTTCCACTGTTCAGGTTGCTAATGGATAAAGAATTCCCAGACACAGTGGTGGATATTTTAGACAGAAGACTACTGTCTGCTTCCACCCGGTACGATTCATTATCTCCCTGCTGGATAATTAACGTTCCAGGACCGTTTAAAATAACGCTGGTAACCCCACTAACATCTGGGGTCTGATTTCCAGTTGAACTCTGCTGGGTACATCCTGAGGCAGCTACAACAATACACAACAATACACCAAGTACAACAGTATAAGACATTTTTCCCATAAATTAACCTCCACGTATTAATAGGTGGGTTATAACTAAATAATTTTTTGAAAATAGAATGTGGAATCTACCGATACACAGACATTAAATCGCATTAACTGGGATATTTTTCCTCATTAAACAGAAATATCAATCATAAATAATCCGAATGGAATAAAAACCCATTTACCTTTGATGGAAATTATAAAAATGAAAAATATTGGGATGGAAAATATTTTAGGTACTGCTACTTTATATGAAATACATAAAGATGGGATGATTAAGAGGGGGAATATCAAAAATGAGTTTACTCCAAGAACAGTACTCCGATTCAAAGAATTTCATGGCCAGGGTGGAATTAACCCGGAGATTTAAAACCAACCCTTATTCCTGGATTTTGTGGATATTTGACCAGATCCAGTTTCCAGACAAAGCAAGGGTACTTGAAATTGGGTGTGGTAATGGACTTTTATGGAAAGCAAATTCAAACCGAATACCAGAAGATGCCCATATTATTTTATCGGATTTTTCTAAAGGAATGCTCTCTGATGCACGTATGGTTTTAGGTGATGAAGCAAACCTTTTTGAATATCAGGTACTGGATGCCCAGGAGATTCCCTACCCTGATAATTCTCTGGACATTGTAATTGCCAATTTAATGTTATACCACATCCCAGACCGGAGAAAAGCCATATCTGAAATAAGCAGGGTTCTTAAAAGTGATGGTGCACTTTATGCCACCACATTTGGACTTGAAAACACTAAAGAAATAAGTGAACTGGTATCTGCCTATGATGATGAGATATATTACTCTTTAGTACCGTTGGCACGTGCTTTTGGCCTGGAAAATGGGGAAAAACAGTTAAGTGAATCCTTTGACCAGGTCCAGTTAATTAAATATCAGGATGGTCTGGAAGTAACTGAAGCCGGACCTTTGGTGGATTATATTCTTTCCTTTGGAAAGGTTAACCAGGCACTTAATGGTCAGAATCGGAAAAATTTCGAGGATTACATTGAGGGCATAATAGAAAAGGAAGGAATGATTAAAATCACCAAAGACAATGGTATTTTTGTAGCTAAACATCCGATTCGTAGCTATCCTGCCAAAAATAGGGTATAGTGTATCTGGTTTATTTAACCAATTTTTTCTAAACCTCCCTTTTTCTAAAGTTTTTATTAAAAATTTTTTTCCATTTAAAACTGCACTCTAATAACTTATTTTGGACTTAATAACTTTTTTTCAGATGTAAAATTGGTTATTAACCCTCTGTTAACCAATTAATGATAGTTTCAATTACTTCCTCACTAACATGACCCTCAACTCCATACTCGGTGGGAGTTGATTTACCTTCTCCTTCAATGAAAAGATGGTTTAAACCGGGGAATAGCTGGCAGGTAACATCTTCTCTGGATTCAAGTTCTTCTTTCCACATTTTGAAGTCTATTGTGGGTGAAACCTGATAATCACGCCCTCCCTGCAGGATCAACAGGGGCATTTCCAGGTTTTTAATGATTTTGTCAGTGGGATGGTTGCGCAGATCCAGGAAATAGGATGCTGACATCCCTAATGGCAGTTCTTTTGATGGAACATCTATGGACAGCTCGGGGTCCTTTGCCCGGGCAACTTTAACCTTTAAAGATTCCAGTGTATCCTTCTGTGCTTTGGTCATCTCACCAGCCAGACTGTAAAGGTAGGTGAACTGTTCCAGAATGGTATCCTCCAGAGGGCGGATAATTCCTGCCATTATAACTAATCCTGCCAGATCAGGGTCTTCCTGGCCGATACGTGGGGCAACCGATGCACCTAAACTGTGGCCCAGTAGATAAACCCGTTTTGGATCGATTTCTGGGGTCTGGCGCAGTAACTCGGCTGCCAAGAGAGCATCATCAATAACTTCTTCCTGCACAGTCAGCTGAGACAACAGTTCTGGTGTAAACTCTGAAGCATGCTGGAGGGTTCGTTTATCATACCTCAAGACTGCAATGTCTTTTGAAGCCAGGCCCCAGGCAATATCTCTGAATATTTTATTGGGCCCCAGAGTTTCGTCCCGATCATTGGGACCAGAACCATGCACTAGCACCACACCTGGAAATGGCCCAGGACCAGTGGGGATGGTGATAGTTCCGGGTAAAGACCATTTACCCTTGCCAACAGTCACTTCAACCTCTCTAAAGGCGGAATCATCCACGTAATCTGGTGGATGGTACTCGGTTTGGGAGGGTATTATGCTTAATCCGCTCACACGGCCTTTGCTGTTGAACACAACCTGTACATCGATGGTGGCCCGTTCAAACTGGCACCTTACACTTACGATCTGGTGTCCCTCCAGTTCCGCGGTTTGCAAAACTCCAGTCTGGATCAGATCACCTGCAGGTATGGTTAAACGTTGCCAGGACTTTTTTAACTCGGGTAAGGGAATGGCAGTTTTCATTTGGTTATCAAACTGGCTGGCAGCCATTTCATAGTTACCCTGTAGCATCTGGGACACGAATCTCTCTGCCAGTGCCCTAAAATTATCCAAATTTAAAGAACTCATATAATCTCCTCTTTTAAATGTAAGTGATGTCCATTTGCGATTGATGTAATATAAGGCTGTTCAAATTAATAGCATTGGTATCCTTTTCAGTAATGTATATTTTGCAAATTTATATTATTATCATTTGATTGGAAAGCTACTTTTTAACTATTTTTTAGAAATTTTATTGGATATTATATAATTTCAAGATATTTCAGTAATTACAATACCTTATCTTGGCAGTTGAAGAGGGTATAATAACTTATTTATAATAATGGGAAATATAGGAAATGTTAAAAACCGGAAATATAATAAATTTACATACCTACAAGTCTAAAAGGGAAACTCGAAGTAAGGGGGACAAAACAATGTCTTATAAAGAGGAGTTATCAACTGAAAACCAGATTAAGGGAAATAGACCATCCGCCACACATGTCACTCTAGCGGGTATTTGCATTTTTATAGCTGCCATGGTGGTTTTAATGGGCATTATAACTGGAGAAATTTTTTACCCTCCAGAACTCACCTACACCACGGCCCAGAGCATGATCAGTGATTTAGGGTCTACAGTGCCCCCTAACAGTATCATAACCCAACCCTCGGCAACCATATTCAATTTTGCGATGATAATAGCCGGAATTCTGATTCTAATTGGCAATTACTTTCTTTTTAAAGCTTACCGCGATAAAATAGGGGGGATACTGGTGGGATTGTTGGGATTAGGAGCCCTCGGTGTGGGGGTATTCCCGGGGAATATGACTCCCATGCACCCCATATTCTCGTTGATGACCTTCAGCTGTGGGGGTTTGTCAGCTATTTACTCCTACAGATTAATCAAATCACCACTCAAATACATATCACTCCTGTTGGGAATCCTCTCCCTATTTTTCCTCTTCACATACAACATGTTCATACCAGTGCTCGGTGGAGGGGGAGTGGAAAGATGGGTGGCTTACCCGGTTATCCTGTGGCTGCTGGGATTCGGAGGATACCTGATGGGAAGAGGATCGGAAGATAACTCTTAAAATTAGTTATTAAGCCACAATATATATTTAAAAATCTAAAAAAGGGGATAAAGGGTTTAAATGTATAAAAAAGAATACAGGGCAAAATTAACTATTCCAGAAGAAGCAGTCAAATTAATCAGAAAAGGGGACATGTTGGTTCACGGGCTAACCATGGCTGAACCACCAGCCCTTCTGGAGGCAGTGGCCCAACGTCTAAGAGAGGGGGACCTTGAAAAAATTAAAATGTTCTCTGTGCTCCCAATGGATAGTGTCTGCTCCACCATCCTTGCACCGGACCTGATGGACTGTGTGGAGGCCTACAGTGGATTCGTGGATTCTGGTACCAGGGGTCTGGTGAGTACAGGACTTAACTACTACGTTCCCAACCACCTCCACCAGATCCCCCGGCTCCTGGAAGAGTTCATTGGAGTGGATGTGTGTATAACCACGGTTTCACCCATGGACGATGCCGGTTACTTCTCCTTTGGAACTGCCAACGACTTCACCTCCACTGCTGCCCGGGCTGCAAGGGTATTGATTGTGGAAGTGAACCAGAACATGTCTCGTGTATTCGGAGATTCCCTTATACATATTTCAGAGGTTGATGCAGTGGTTGAAAACCATCAGCCAATTCCTGACTTCCCCTGTGGGTTTAAACAGCCTGAGGCAGATATCATTGGTAAAAAAATATCTGAACTGGTCCCAGATGGTGCCACCATCCAGATGGGTATTGGTGTACTGCCCAATGCAGTGGCTGAGCAGTTGGAAAACCATAACGACCTGGGAATCCACACTGAAGTATTTGGGCCAGGGATGGTCCACCTCATAAAAAAGGGAGTAGTAACTGGTGAAAAGAAAACCCTCCACCCCCGCAAACATGTTTTCACCGTGGCTCAGGGTGACCAGGAAATGCTGGAGTTCATGGACCAGAACCCGGCCATGGAAAGCTACCCCTGCTCCTATGTAAACAACCCCGGTGTGATAGCTAAAAACGACAGTATGATATCCATAAACTCCCTAATTCAGGTAGATCTCCTGGGGCAGTGTAATGCGGAATACCTGGCAGGTCATCAGTACAGTGGGACCGGGGGACAGCTTGATTTTGTTCGGGGTGCATTCGACTCCAAAGGAGGGAAATCAATACTGGCATTTTACTCCACTGCCAAAAATGGTGCTATATCACGCGTGGTGGACCGTTTAGATCCTGGGGCAATGGTTACAACACCCAGGATGGACACTCATTACCTGGTAACCGAGTATGGGGTTGCTAATCTTAAGGGTAAATCCACCAGAGAAAGGGCACAGGAAATAATAAACATAGCTCATCCTAAGTTCCGTGAAGAACTCTATAGGAAAGCTGAGGATATGTATTTAATATAACCGGGATCATTAATTGGATAATTAAGGTGAGAGTTAACCGGAGTAATTAAAAATTGGTATTCAAAAGGGGTATTTGAAAAAATTAATGAAATTCAAAAATAGAACAGGTATTGTATTTTTTAACCCGAGTTATCTTTTTATCAGCTATTTATTGTTTTGTGTACTTATTTTTCCCAGTCAGGCAATTCCTAGCTTCCCCAATCCACTGTAAACCACGAAAAACCCAATTGCAATACAGAAAATCCCAGTCACCAGGTTACCATGGTTGGAAATCCAATCATTAACTGGACTCAGAATTTTATGGGCCTTATCTGGCAGGAGAATGAAGAATAATAATGGTATTTCTATTATTACAAGGGTGATCAGAATTAAAATGAGAACTGATGTTGTATCATTGGTTAAACCTGCATTGGCTACTCCGATGGCACGTCCTGCCGCCAGGACAAATATAGCTGTGCTGAAATTCATTAAAAATGCTATAATTCCAATGGAAAAGTACTTGGTGAACTGGCGCAATACACCGGTTTTGGGATCTACCTGCAGACGATTTAAAATGTTCTTATTTTTTCCCTGGTCCTTACTTACTATATTTCTAAATCCAAGGAGAAAGAGCACTGCGCCCAGGAAAATATCTATAGCAGCCATGGTGGTAGGGTCGGCATGACCAGAAACACTTAATTTTTGACCTAAAAAGATTCCAATTACCACTGTTACCAGGAGCACCACAATTGCACCCATGTAGAATGATAAACCAGCTAATCTTGGTTTTTTAGTCATGGACATTATAACTAAGAAAATGGACAGGGTCACTGGGCTCACTGCTGCGGCCCAGGAAAGTGGTATGGTTATTGCTAAAAGACTCGCCAGATCAGACATGTTATTAACTCCTGATGGTAAGTTTCAGGTGACATTCAATCAAATAACTTGCTAATTATTTAATTTAATCATCTAATTATATGAACCCAATTATTAATGAAATTATGTCCTGGAATTTATTTTAGGAGTCATGTCCTGGAATTTTTATTGGGAGTTATGTCTTGGATTTTATGTCCAGTAGTATGTCCTGAAAAATCATGTATGATTACAGGAATGGTTCGTTATCCAGATCAAGCTCACAATCACTGAATTTCAACTGTTTTTTCTTCACCCATACAAAGCCATGGTCTGGGGTGATAACTGCCACGTCAATTGGCCCCCCTACACCAGGCATGTCCCCGGGGTCGGCGTTGATACCATCACTGAAGCGTTGGATGGCGCTGGTGGTCTGAATCATCAGTGTGGCGAAGTCAATTGCGTCCTGCAGGGTCATGGTTCCCCACTGGATTGCATATTCCAGTCCTCTTAGCTGGTTCTGTATTTCCTGTTCACTCCGGGCCTGCATGGCCTCCTTTACAAAGTCCACATTCTGGATTCTACCATCAAATCCCAGAACGATCCGTGCAGCCACGTCTCCCTGACCAAGCCATGAACTTCCATATTCCATTCCTGGTTTTTTACTATCCCGGAGTTTCTGTACTGGTCCTGGTATGGACACACTGTAAACCTGGTGGGTTCCGTCGGGGTTGTAACCTGCCACCAGTATCTCAATGGGGTCTGCCCGTGCCACACCGTTTTCAATGGTTCCCTGGGGGGTTCTGAAGCTGAACTTCAATAACTGGTCTTCCATTTTCATCTCCAGTACAGTGCATCCCTTGGAATTCAAGTCATTCTGGATGTTGGTTTTTATCTGTCCTAACTGGTCTTTCCACTGGTATTTGTCGCTGAAGAGGTGGTGTAGCTTCCGGGCCACATCCTTAACCTCCATATTTTTAACCTTGGAGGATCTGCGGAATTCTTCGATGTACTGGCTTACGTTCTTCTGCACCCCTCCATCTGGGAGGAAGGCCAGGCCAGTTATTCCCACACCTACTCTTCGGTTGATTTGAAAGAGTTTAATGGCGTTTTCACTACCAATCCGGGCCATGCCCTTCATATTACGATAGCTCTGTCTGCTGTCTCCTGCTAAGACTATTCCTTCCGGTGTGGTTGTGTTTATGACCAGTGACATGTTTTAACCTTCATTTTCCATGAATAATTCTACGATTTTCTCGACTAATGCTAAGATTTTTCATGAACATTTTTCTAGGATTTACCTCAAACCATAAATTTTTAAGTAAACCATAAATTTCTAGGCTTTATTATGATTGTGGGGGTTAATATGCATAGTGTAAATAACTGCATATGGACTTTATGTTAAGATGAGTTTCATTAGTAAAAATACACGAGAATTACTTAAGGTAGCCGATGGGTTCAATTACTAAGGTAGCCGATGGGTTCAATTACTTAAGGTAGCCGATGAGTTCATCAGAAAAATTCATGAAAATTACTAAGGTAGCCTGGAATATTCATATTATTGTTAAAAAATTAGTTATACGGATTTTTTTTATTTGGCAGGTATATTTAAAGGCTGGTAAGGCATGTAGACTGGTTCCCAGATATTAGATTCCACTAGATTCTCCACATTTTGATCGGGCCTGTTTAGGGCTACTCCCTCCAGGATAGCCTGCCTGGCCACTGCCACCCCGATATTTTTACTCACTTCCTGTAACTGGGATATCTCTGGGAGAAGTCTGGTTTTATCAGTGGTAGAATTAGCCAGTTCCAGGGTGGCAGCATCCATCATCCCGGCGCTTACCCTTTCGGCCTGGCAGCTGATTATACCCAGGCCCAGTCCAGGGAATATCAGGGCGTTATTACACTGTGACACTGGGTAAAATTTCCCCTGAAACTCCACATCACTAAAAGGGCTTCCAGTTGCCACCAGGGCACGCCCCTGTGTCCAGTGAATAATATCATCAGGTGTGGCTTCAGCCAGAGTCAATGGATTGGATAAGGGGAATATTATGGGTCTTTCCACATGGGCAGCCATGGTATTTACAACTTCACGGTTGAAAGCCCCATGCACCGTGCTGGTGCCAATAAGGATGGTGGGATGTATGTTACGCACCACATCCAGAAGCCTTGTGGGGTCATCTGCACGGTCCCACTCATCTGTTTCAGATGAACTGCGAGCGTATGGTGCTTTAAAGTAATCAATATTTTCCCGATTACTGGTTACCAGTCCCTGACGGTCCATAAGATAGAAACGACTGTAGGCTTTCTGGTGGTTGAGACCTTCCTTGATCATCTGCTCCCAGATCTGATCAGCGATACCACAACCTGCAGTTCCTGCCCCGTAGACAAGCACCCGATGATGAGATAAAGGGGTCCCGGTTATTTTCAAAGCATTTAAAAGAGCGGCCATGGCAACGGCCCCGGTACCCTGTATATCATCATTGAAGGTGCACATGCTATCCTGGTAACGGTCAAGGTGACATCTGGCATTTTTCTTACCGAAATCCTCCCACTGAAGAAAAACCTGGGGGAACTTCTCCTTTATGGCGTTGATCACTGTTTCCACGAACTGGTGATATTCTGCACTGCTGATGCGGTGATGACGCCAGCCCAGGTAGAATGGATCTTCCAGTAACTGAGGGTTATTGGTGCCCACATCGATCATAATGGGCAGCATCCTCCGGGGATTGATACCGGCACATAGAGTGTAAACCACCAGTTTAGCCACGGAAATACCAATTCCATTGGCCCCCTGGTCACCAATTCCCAGTATCTGCTCAGAATCAGTTAAAACAATCAGATTAATGTCATTTGCATCCCAGTGATCAAGAATTTCATTGATATGATCCCTTTCTGGATAAGAAAGATAAATTCCACGCGGTTTACGGAATTCATCACTGTAATGCTGGATTGCCAGGCCTGCAGTGGGTGTGTAAATGATGGGCATCATTTCCTGGATATGTTCCCGGATAAGGCGGAAGAAAAGAGTTTCATTGGTATGGTAAAGGTTGTTTAGAAAGATATTTTTCTGTAGGTCATCTGCCTGGAGAGAGTACTGTTGATAGGCCCTCTGAAGCTGTTCATCCAGAGTTTCCACAGAATGAGGTAAGAGTCCGATAAGATTGAATAATTGACGTTCTTTAGTACTAAAAGCAGTTCCTTTATTTAAATGTGAAGATTGGAGGAGTTGACTTCCTCTAAGATCAGTTTTAATGTATTTAGTCCCTTCTTTTTCGACAGTAATCGCTATGGATTTAAACTGTAACCCCCCATTATTTGGGAACTACGGGATATTAAATTGTCCCCCTGGTATGGAATATAATTATCCTTTCAACCCGTATATATACTTTACTGATGCAAAAGGGCGAATTTTTGTCACATTCTCAATTTTGGACATGAATGATGTCATAATCTGGGCAATTAAAATTATGGAGAGGATATCATCTGATCTAATCCATATAGTTAAGCCGGGGGAGGTGTTTTCTTTTTAGCATACCCTTTCTTTCCATCTGTTGATAACTTTTGGAGGGCCACAGAAAATAAGAAAGGTAATTAAAACAATAATAAATGTGGTGATAGAAATGGGAAAATTCATTACCATATCTCCTGAAAGTGCACTTGATTTAATGGAAAAAGAACCAGAGATTGCTATACTGGATATCCGGCCTGAGGAGGATTTTATAAAGGAACACATTCCCGGGGCAGTGAACTTGGATTACGATGGTCACCACTTCCAGAGTAAAGTGGAAAATCTGGATAAAACGCGTCCCTACATTATTTACTGCAAGAGCGGTGTTAGGGGTGGTTATTTCATGGCAAAAATGCTGGAATCTGGATTTGTTGGGGCTTATAACATCTTGGGCGGATTCGTTGCCTGGAAGATAAGTAAATTGCCCCTGACCAGTGATTAGGAGATATAAATATGTCGATAAGAAATGTAACAGAGATTGTTGAACCAGTCTATGTAATGGAAGGAGCTGGTGTTCGCCTTAGAAGAACCATTGCCACGGATTATCTGGATTACCTGGATCCTTTCCTGTTATTCGATCATTTCGGTTCTCGTGATCCCCAGGATTATCTGGCTGGCTTTCCCCTGCACCCCCACCGGGGTATTGAAACTGTTACTTACATGTTAAGTGGTAATGTGAATCATAAAGACAGCATGGGGAACTCTGGAACAATTGGAGCATGTGATGTGCAGTGGATGACCTCTGGTAGTGGTATACTCCACGAAGAAATGCCTCAGGAGCCAGAAGAGGGTAAACTGGAAGGATTTCAATTATGGGTAAATCTCCCTGCTAAATTGAAAATGACTCATCCGCGTTATCAGGAAGTAAAAGCATCCCAGATACCAGAAATAACACTATTCGAAGGTGTACAGGTTAAAATCATCGCTGGAGAGCTAAACGGGGTTAAAGGGCCAGTAACTGAAATCTTTGCAGACCCGGAATACCTGGATGTTTCGCTGGAAGCAAGAAGTTCTTTTGAGCATAATCTCCCACAGTGGCACACGGTTTTTGCCTACGTGTTTGAGGGTGAAGGGGTCTTTGATGAAGAAGGAACACTGGTATCTGCCACTAATTTGGTGATTTTTGGTGATGGGGAGTCAATTAAAGTTCACACGGAAAACAAACCATTAAGATTTCTTTTAATATCTGGTAAACCCTTAAATGAGCCCATAGCTCGTTATGGTCCCTTTGTGATGAACACACCTGAAGAGATTGAGGATGCTCTGAGAGACCTTCAAAAAGGAACATTCGTCAAATAACTATATTAATTTCGTTGAGAATCAATTATACTACCAGTATAATCGATTTAATTTTTATTTAATTGATAATTTGGTTCGGTTATCTAATTAATTAACAAAAAACCTTTTTCTAAGTAAACAAAAACCTATCTAATCAACGATGGCCCGGCCATGTTAGGTTTGAATTTTGTTGTAGTTTAAGTCAAAAGTAGAAATGTGTTCAAGAATTTTGATATCACTATATAAAGCGACCTATCAGAAAGAACGATGTTTTATTAAATTCGTTATTTTGTTTAAATAAGTTTTATAATTGCTTTTTATTCAATAATTTGCTTAAAAATTTCTTGGATAACAAACTAATAATTTAAATAAAAATTTAAAATTATTCAAATCTGCAACGGTTTTTGGTCTTGAGCTGTTCCAATCTTCAGGGTTGGATTAATTCTATTTCCACACCATCTGGACCCTCTAGAAATGCAATTTAGGACCTTCAGATGCACCAAATGGGCCATTTGATGGTTTTCAAGTATTTTCATTCGTTACAATATTTTATTGGTAAACAAAACAGAATGATCAATATATTAAAAAAATTATTAAGAGATGTTTATCTCTTTTTTTCCAGTATTAATCCGCTTATAATTAGCAAAATGGCCATTACTATGTAATTTATGGGTGTTCCTGTATTTTCCATTCCTACTGTGGTGGTGGCTGCGTTTACCTGTGATGTGGATGTTGTTTCAGGTGTGGCTGCGTTAATGGTGATTGGTGTTATACCTAGATTATATGTATTTGAGGTTATGGATGCTGTGAATTGGAAGTTTCCGAGTCCGGCATAGAGATTGATTATATCATTTATTTGGATGGTGGTTGTCACAGTTTGATTATCTACCATTGCGTTTACTGTACCGTTTCCGGCTGTTGTTCCGGTAAATATTGTTGTAGCATTTGAACCATTATTTATGGTGCCGTTTAGAATTGATAAGTTTCCTAGTGTGCTGGTGAATGAAACATTAACATCAGGAACGGCATTTCCATAAACAGTCCATGTATCTTCATAATCTGTTCCATTGTAATTATATCTTAAATTAGCTCCTACAGTGCTGTTTTCGCCAGTTAAGATTAAATTGTTAGTATTATTTATGTTAAGTACAATCCAGGGAGTAGCAGTTACATTTTCATTTACTCTTCCCGCATCAAACGGATTAGTTCCCTGGAAGTTGGTTCCCCACCAGTTGTTAGTAGCATTAATACCATTTACTGTACTATAAACATCATAACTTCCAGTATTGTTAAAAATACGGTTAAAATTAATTAAAGTGTCAGAACTTGTAGTATAAACCGCACTACCCATATCTGCCTGGTTATTGATTAGTGTAGAACCAGTAACTGTCAAATTACCATAATTATGGTTGATTCCACCACCATTGGTTGCAATGTTACTGCTTATTGTAGAATTAGTTACAGTACAATTACCTGCATTGAAGATTCCACCACCAAATTGTGCACTATTATTATTTATAATAGAATTAGTTATTGTACAAGCACTATTTGCATAGTTTAAGATTCCACCGCCCAAAGTAAGCATATTTGGATTAGATACTGTGTTATCGCTTATAGTGGAATTAGTAACCTCACATGTGCCTGCATTGAAGATTCCACCACCATTATTATCTGCAATATTATTGTTTATAGTGGAATTAATCACTGCACAAAGGCCCTGATTGTAGATTCCGCCGCCATTATTACTGTTTATTGTGGAATTAGTCACCGTACAAGTACCAACATTATTGTAGATTCCCCCACCACCAGTAAGGGCAGTATTATCATTTATACTAGAATTAGTTACAGTAAAATTACTATTTTGATAATTGTAGATTCCTCCACCAGCATGTGATGCAATGTTGTTGTTTATTGTGGAATTAGTAACAATACAATCACCCTGATAGTTACAAATTCCACCGCCGTAATAATCCACAATATTATTACTTATATCGGAATTAGCAACCTCAAAAGTGCCAAAATTGTAGATTCCACCACCAAGATAAGCTGCGGTGTTATTGTTTATACTGGAATTAATTACGGTACAAACACCACCCCAATTGTAGATTCCTCCACCATGTGTTGCATTGTTATTGATTATAGTACAATTAGTTACTGTTAAATTACCCTTATTACAGATTCCTCCACCACCATCTACTGCTTTTCCATTTGTTAATGTTAAATTCTGGAGAGTGACGTTCACACCACTTGCAATAATAAATATCTGTGCTGTATCTGTTCCATTTATAATTGTGTTCGATTGGCTCTGCCCGTTAATGATTATACTTTTGTTAATTGAAATTCCAGTATTATTTGCTCCAGTGTATACTCCATTTGCAATATTTACTGTTCCATTAGAATCCACTACTTCAACTGCGTTTTTAATGCTTAATTTAGGTCCACTACTGCCGTTCCAGGCTATATTTTGCCCATCCCATGAGTCATTTCCACAGGATCCATTGACATAAATAGCATCTGGACTTGCTGATACAACTTGAAGACAGGAAGATGCGATAAAAAATAAACTAAATAGAATAATTGATATTAATATACCATTTTTCCAAGCATTCATACAAACCCCATTTGAACTTAAAAAGATATTTGGTCTAGAAATATTAAAATCCCCTTTATTAAACATATGATTATGGCAATTCATTGACCTTCATTATATTTATTGTTATTGCTTACCATAGGAAATATTGTGTGGTAAAAAAAATTCATATTATGAGTATAACTTTGTAATAATACTTTTTCGTGGATTTGGAGGGATCATTGTGTGCCATAATCTATTCTAAAGAATGGGGAAAGGTGATTTTTATTCCAATTTGACAATGGCCTGTCTTGAGGGTTCCATCCATAGTCAAATACAGATATTAGTTTATTTTGGCCCAAAATCACTACTATATTCATGATTGCACCTTCAACGAACTGAATTATGGATTCTCAGTTTATTACCATTGCTAAATGATGTCATGGGGGTTTAAAAAAATATTTTCTAATTTAGTATCCTATCAAAAGCTCTCTGTCATGGTCCCTTTGTGATGGAACACACCTGAATAGATTGAAAATACCCTGAAAGACCTTTAATAAGGAATATTTGTTAAATTATTACATTAATTTCTCTTAGAATCAATTTCTATACCAGTATACTTATATTTAATTTCCATTTATTGATAATAAGGATTATAATAAGGACTATGTACTAAATAAGGGGTTTTAAGTTATATTGGGCTATCTGGATATCTAAATAATAATATGGGCTAGGTTATCTAATTAATTAACAAAAAACCTTTCTAATTAAAAACAAAAAACTCTTTAATTCAACGATAGCCCTGCCATGTTAGGTTTGAATATTGTTGTAATTTAGTCAAAAGTAGAAATGTTTTCAAGAATTTTGATATCACTATATAGAGCGACCTATCAAAAATCAGGAATTTTGCTCTGCATCAAGTTTTTGACTAATGTGTCCATATATTTCCTTGGTCACTCCAACATTGCTAATAAAATCATTGGAATACCTGATATCTCCCCTTCGTGGGTTGTCCTGTCTCATGACGTACATGCAGATGGCGGTTACGATCATGAGTGGGTCGGTTTTACGGCCCTTACCTCCACGGTAGAGTTTACGGAAATCTGCTTTGCAAATGATCTCCCGGGCCCGGTCCTTCTGACCACCACCCACTGGCATCATAACCTCGTCTCCTTCCTCACGTTTGGTTAGGACCATAGTGGGACTGTGACCAGTCATCATAAAGTTACTGGCCACCACACTGAGCATAGCCAGTTTCTCCTGCAGACGGAAATCTTCCTCGGGAGTTTTCTCACTGTGGGACTTGTACCTGTTGTATTTTTTAATCTTCCTTTCCATTCTGCCGACCTTGGCATTATCGTCCAGGAAGATGTGTTTTCGTTTTTTCAAATTCCTCGCCTGAAATTTATGTGATTATGTTAATTGTTAAATGGTTGTCTGGTCAAACGTTGATCTACTGAAAGATAAGTTTTGTAGAGAACTTTTCAGAGTCGAACAGCAACACCCTTCTCCTTCAAGAACTCCTTCACCACAGGCACAGGGTACTCATCAAAGTGGAAGATGCTGGCAGCAAGTGCTGCATCTGCTTTGCCCAGGGTGAGTACTTCATAAATATCCTCTGGATTACCTCCACCACCGGAGGCAATTATGGGAATATCCAGCATTTGGCTCATTGTCTGGTTGAGGGGTATGTCGTAACCGTCCTTGGTACCGTCCCGGTCCATACTGGTGAGGAGGATTTCTCCGGCTCCCCGTTCCTGGCACTCCATGGCCCATTTAACTGCGTCTATGCCTGTGAATTCCCTTCCGCCGTAGATACTGCAGTCGTACCAGCAGTAACCCTGGGGTGTTTCAATTATAATGTGTTCATCACTTTCTTTAGGGTCTTCAATGTAGCGTCTTTTGGCATCAATACCAATGACACAGGCCTGACTACCCACTACCTTGGATGCTTCGTTGATGAGATCCGGGTTGTGAATGGCTGCGGTGTTGGTTGAACACTTATCTGCACCGGCCTTGAGCATGTTCACATAGTCCTGTGGCTTCCTTATACCACCACCCACACAGATGGGAACGAACACATTCTCGGTGGTTGCATTAATAACATCGGCCATGGTCTCCCTGCGTTCATGAGAGGCGGTTATGTCCAGGAACACGATTTCATCGGCACCATCCTGGTAATATTTGGTGGCCAGTTCCACGGGTTCTCCTGCATACCGGATCTGTTTAAATTCCACTCCTTTAACCACGCGGCCATGGGGGACGTTGAGGTCGCAGTCCAGGCAGGGTATAATTCTTTTGGCAAGCATAAGTTATCTCCAATTAATTGATGATTTTATTATTTTTTGATAATTTCAAAAAAATTTAGGATGAATATCAATTATTTTCTTTAACTATATTAAGTAAATTTCAGAAGATAAGTAAATTTTCTGAAAGTCCGGTGGTAACAGTTATTTTTCTGAAAGCCAGATGGTAACAATTATAAGTTAATAAGTTTGACTAACTTTTAGTTATATTATTAATTTAGATGGGAGTAGTTTATTTAAAAAGGGGAGTATTAGAAAATGAATGTTAGTGAAATGGTTGCAGATTCCTTGAAATTTCCTTTTTCCAATGTGAAACGACTTTTAACACTGGGCATACTGATGGCCACCAGTATTTTAATAATACCTGCAATACTGGCTTATGGGTATAATTTACGTATAATTGAATATTCATTCAAAGATTCTAATGAATTACCACCATTTAATGAGTGGTTAAACATGTTCGTGGATGGTTTGAAGTACGTAGTTGTAATACTAATTTACAGGGGTATTCCTGCTATTATTGTGGGTATTATATCGGCTATTATAATCATGTCCATTGCCTTCAGTGGACAGGTGACCAGTTTTAATGCATTTATAACCACTTCTTTCCAGATATTTTTTGTGGTGGGTTTTATCATAATGGTGTTCCCTTACATCCTCAGCTTTATTGCTTTGCCCCACATAGTTAAAAAGGACAAATTAGAAGCTTCAGTTAAATTTAAGGATATTTTTGGTATAATCAAAAATATTGGATGGGTTAACTATATTATTGCTGTTGTGGTACTCACCGCATTTTCCGCAGTGGTATCTGCACTCAGTGCCATTCCCCAGCTAATGAATATGGGAATGATAACTGTTTATGCAGTTGCTGCGGTGGTAGGATTTTTCATTGGTTCTTATGTATCCGCTTTCAGCGGCCGATTCCTGGCTCTCATCTATAATGAGGGCATTGAAGAGTAGAATAATTTTGATGAAAATAATTTTGAGGTGAATTTACTTCAAAATTATTCACAATTAAATTTACAATCAATAATTATTCACGAATAATTACCAGTTCACAAATTTATATCAGAAGAAAAGATTGATTGTTTAAATTCCCAAAGTTAATCCCTTTACAAAAATACAGTATGTGTAAAGACAGGGATAGATTGGGAGTTTGGATGACGAAATGGTTCCGGGGATAAAATGTATCCTGGAGGTAACTTGGGGAATATAAACCCTACCAACATATCAGATGGAGGAGACTTGCCTCCAAATCTACTGGAATTTTTAACAGAACTAGCCCGGGCCATGACTGCGGCAGGCATTGCAGTCATGACAATAGAAGCTATTTTAAAGAACATATGCCGGGCATATGGGGTTAAAGCCCAGGAAGTAATTGACTTTCCCACCTTCGTACTCATCAAGATCAGTGATGGGAATTCAAAAGCCCTGGCAGTGACCGGGCAAAAACCAGGCCTCCTACCACTGGACCAGGTCTCACGTTTATACGAGTTAATCTACCAGGCAGAAAATGCAGAAATAACTCCAGAACAGGGAATTAATCGTATAAATGAAATAATCAACGTTAAGCGCCAGCACAAATACATAAGGCACATCCTTGGATATGCACTCTATTCTACTGGGCTGGGGATGCTGCTTTTACCCACAACCAATGAGTTACTATTCTGTGGGGCTTTAGGTGCTATAGTGGGCTTGATTGTGGGATACTCTGAAGATAAACCCAGACTAAACCTTATTTTACCAGTTTTAGTGGCATTTCTGGTGTCTATGATCTTCTTTTTCGGGGTGAAGCAGGGAATGGTAAAGGGATCCCTCACCATCCTGGTCCCAGCACTTTCCTATTTCATCCCGGGAGCAGTTCTGGCCACTGGAATGTACGAACTGGCAGCCAACAACGTCATATCCGGTTCCAGCCGCCTGGTTCAGGGAGTGGTTATTCTCTTACTCCTCCTCTTCGGAGTTTTAATAGGCCTGCAGGTGGTTGGACTCTCTGCAGGAGCGTATATGGTGGCATATCTAGCCACTCCCCTTGGCTGGTGGGCTCCCTATATTGGGATCCTGGTTTTCACTCTGGGCATGTACCTCTTAATGTCCATACGAAACCGTGACATGCTGGGAGTTTTAATGGTGTTATTTGCAACGTTTGGCGGACTTCAGATAGGCAATTACCTTTTAGGCGGGTTATTCGGTGCATTTTTAGGCTCGGCTGTCATGACCATGGTGGGAACATACCTGGAACGATCAAAGATTAAAACACCATACTACGTATCAATAATACCTGCATTCTGGATATTAGTACCAGGATCCTTGGGATTCATCAGCCTGGCCACCCTGGCTGGACAGAACTATTCGGCATCCATTACTAACCTGATCATGGTGGTACTAACCTTTGTGGCCATATCCATGGGTTTAGTCATAGGTGCGGTAATTGCTGATCCATTAAAAATAGAATAATCAGATATGTGACCCTACGCACACCGAAGGATTGGATAGTATATGAGGCTGTGACGATAGAGTTTTTTAAAAAGGGGATGATAAAATTTATCATACTGAGAAGCCCCTTATACTTGAGAAGCCCCTTATACTTGAGAAGCCCCTTATACTTGAGAAGCCCCTTATACTTGAGAAGCCCCTTATACTTGAGAAGCCCCTTATACTTGAGAAGCCCCTTATACTTGAGAAGCCCCTTATACTTGAGAAGCCCCTTATACTTGAGAAGCCCCTTATACTTGAGAAGCCCCTTATACTTGAGAAGCCCCTTATACTTGAGAAGTTCCCTGAAAATTTTATGTACAAATTAGATGTCCCTTATTGAATTATTTAGTTAAGGTGTTGATGATGAAACCATTTTCCCGTAAAAAAGTAGACTACCAGCGTTTAAAAGAGATAATCCAGTTACTGGTCAAATACGAGTTTGATAACCTGGTAGGTTCGCTGGAATTGAAGGGATCCCGCTGGGGAGACCTGTTATACAGATATGATTCTGATGCGGATCTGGATGCCACAGCTCCCGAACGTTTAAGAATGGTCTTCGAGGAACTGGGGCCCACATTCATAAAACTGGGGCAGATGATGAGCACCCGACCAGATCTGGTTGGGCAAAACATGGCTGATGAGTTCACCAAACTCCAGGATGACACTTTGCCTTTTGATTTTGACACAGTGAAGATGATTGTGGAAGGTGAACTGGGCAAACCATTAAACGAAGCTTTCGGGACCTTTGAAGAGGAACAACTGGCAGCCGCATCCATAGGCCAGGTACACCGTGCAACTCTCCCTGATGGAACCATGGTGGCTATTAAAGTGCAGAGACCAGGTATTCAGGATACTGTAGCCAAAGATCTCATTATAATGCACCACCTAGCTGATTTAATCCATAAAAGAATCCCCAGTTTAAAAATTTTCAATGTCCCTGAAATTGTGGATGAATTTGAAAAATCAATCCACAAGGAGATGGACTACGAACTGGAAGCCAGAAACACCCAGAACTTCCAGGCCAACTTTGCAGAGAATACTGGTATCCATGCGCCCCATGTTTTCACTGAATATTCCACCTCTCTGATTTTAACCATGGAATTCATCCAGGGAACCAAAATGAGCCAGGTGATGGAGAACCCAGAAGGGTTCGATAATAAAATCATTGCCGAAAGAGTGGCCAAATCCTACTTCCAGCAGATACTCATGGATGGATTCTTCCATGCAGACCCACATCCTGGTAATTTATATGTTCTGGAGGATAACGTGGTCTGTTACATTGACTTTGGGATGATGGGCCATATTGACCAGGAGTTCATGGAGAACCTGGGGGAGCTATTCATCCAGGTGATTGAATACAAGGTGGATGCAGTTATCAACCAGCTGATCTACATGGATATAATAGATGATTCAGTGGATAGAACAATTCTAAAAAGGGATATAATGGATATACTGGACCGTTTCTATGGTGCCAGTCTTAAGGATATTCATCTGGGACATATCCTGAGTGAACTGGCTATTCCCCTGATAACCAAGTACCAGGCACGGGTCCCACCAGAATTCACCCTTATTGCCAGGTCAGTGTCCCTGATTGAGGAGGTGGCCTATTCTCTAGACGAGGAATTCGATGCAACCAGCCAGTTCAAGCCAATGGTTAAAAAACTCCTCCTGAAAAAATTCAACCCTAAAAACATGGCAGATCTGTTCAAGGATAACATGTTCGAACTGGAACACCTAATTAAGAACATGCCCCGTAACCTCAACCGGCTGGTGGCTAAGGTTGAAAACGGAGAGATAAAGGTACGCTACTCTGAGGAACTGGCAGAAGACATTGAAAGAACCAGTAACAAACTGGTGGTGGCCATAATCATCGCGGCCTTACTCATTGGTTCATCTTGGATTATCCAGATAAACAAGGGCCCTATGATCTGGGACATGCCTCTTCTAGGTTTTCTGGGATTTGCAGCCAGTGGAGTGCTGGGTGTGGGCCTCATAATTTATATTCTGCGTTACAGGAAGATTTAGATATATGGAGTTTATAATTTCAGCCGGTGCTATAATAAACCCTATTTCATTTTTTAAGGGCTGTTTAATCTTTATTTAAACAAAAAGCATCAGTTGTATTACTTTTAATGTGGCTAATAACATTTATATCATGTGAGAACCAACTGGAAAACGTTAATAAACTAATTAATTGATTTAGTATTTGCATGAATCATGGGGAGCTGATTAGGAATGGACATGGGTCAAATTATTGGAGATTCTTTTAAATATCCAGTTTCTAACTGGAAACGCTTGTTGATTTTAGGGGTAATAGTTTTAATAACCCAGATTTTAATGGAAATTATAATTGGATATGGTCGTGTTTCCGGCTTGCTATATTTCCTCTTAATTCCTGCTTTAATAGCTGCTTTCCTGACCATGGGATATCAGCTCAGGACAATAGCTAAATCCATAATTGGGGAAAATGAACCCCCTGAGTTTAATGATTGGACTAAAATGTTCCTGGATGGACTTAGAGTTTTCATTATGAGTATTGCTTATGGAATAATTCCCACCATTGTTTTAATTGTTGGATTCATTATGCTACTTACAGGATCCTATGGTATAGGTGTGATTATTCTTATAGTGAGTGCATTACTTTTCATCATCTTGGGGATAATATCAGTAATGGCCCTTTCTAACATGGCTTACTATAATGAAATAGGGGCAGCATTTAAATTCGGTGAAATCAAGGAGAGAATAGAAAGTATTGGCTGGTTAGAATACATAGTGATGTTGATTTTACTGGCAATTCTTTACATCATACTGTTAGTGGTGGCATCAGTAGTAACTATAATACCATACGCAGGTCTGGTTTTAGCAAGCCTCATCATTTATCCATTCATCTACTTGTTCCTGTACAGAGCAATCGGATTAATCTTTAAAGAAACACTGGAAGATGAAGGAGAATCGATTCAAAATGAAATTAAAGATCTCCCTGAAACAGAAGAAACCAACTTAGATTAAAAAATATAAGAATTAAAAAGTTAGTAGGGTGTATGAAGATTTTCGATTAACTCCGCCTATAGTAATACTATATGTCACACCTATATGATACATTTATATGGGTGTTCTTCCTATTTTTTTAGCGGTGAACCAATATGCAGCTAAAAAACTTCAAAAGAGAATCCATAATACCCCTGCCAGTGACCTTCATTTCAACCCTCAGTCCAGAAGGGGTGCGCAATGTGGCCCCGTATTCCTGTCTTATGCCTATTCTACGTCCGTTTGACCTGATATGTGTAGCCACTGCTGGGGTGATGAGGGATACCTTTGATAACATGAAGGCCCGGGAGGAATTTGTCATCAGCCTCCCTGGAATGGATCTGGCAGGTAGTGTAATGCCAACCGCTAAATTCGTGCCTCCAGAGGTGAATGAATACGAACTTGCAGGGTTAGAAGAAAAACCCAGCCAGGAGATTGAAACACCGGGAGTTGACGGATGTTACGCCTGGATGGAATGCAAACTCCATAAAATCGTGACTGAAGAATATGATAATTTCCCCTATGCACTGGTTGTGGGGAAAGTGGTACATTTGGAAGTACGCGATGATATTTACAACCGTGAAAATGGTTCATGGGATGTAGAAAAGGCCCAGCCATTGATGATGACTGAATCCAATCAGGGAATGCACTTCTGCACTGTAAAGGATATGGACTGGTTCGAACCATACGGGGCAATGTTCCCCAATGGTAAGGATCCTCTCTCAGGAATGTACGAAGATTAATTAACCTTACCTATCCAATCTTTTTCAGGAGTGAAAATATGGAAGATGACAAAAATTGTGAAATAATTCCCTTTTCTGAAGTAACCAAATTTCATGGGCATTCCTGTCCTGGAACTGCTATAGGCTACCGTGCAGCTGAAATAGCCATCTGTGAATTATCTTCCCGGGCAGAAGATGAAGAACTGGTGGCTATCGTTGAAAATGACAGCTGCAGTGTGGATGCCATTCAGGTGGTAACTGGCTGCACCATGGGAAAGGGTAACCTCATATTCAAGGACCACGGTAAACAGGTATACACTTTCCTTAACCGTAAAACAGGAAAAGCAATGCGCATATCACTGAAAAACAACATCGATGAATTTGACCCTGAGTTTTCAAAGGCCCGTGAGAAGGCATTTTCTCCTTCAGCCACTCAAACAGAGAAGGATGAATTTCAGAAAGCCAAGGATGCATTCACTGAAAAGATTCTATCAGATATTCCAGCCCAGGACCTGTTCAAGGTGGAAAGTGTTGAAGTAGAGTTCCCAGAAGAAGCAAGGATATTCAAATCCATCTACTGTGCCAAGTGTGGGGAACCAGTAGCTGAACACCGGGCCCGGGTTGAAAATGGTGAAATGGTCTGCTTGCCCTGTTTCAATGAATATTCCCGGACATAAATTCTTTCTTTTTTTTATTATCTTAAGTCCCACTTAGATAAGTGATAAACCTTCATTTTTTAACCTAACGATTCTATAATATTTTTCCCAAATAATCCCATTTCAATAAATTTATAAGTAATAGTAATAATTAATTAATGAAATCAAATTTATTGATGGGGAGTTTGGTCATGAATTTTAGTCAGGTTTTTAAAGATTCCGTAAGTTTTCCTTTTACAGATATTAAGAAGTTTTTAAAAGTTTTTCTCCTTTATTTGGGGGTTTTCCTGATAATTCCAGGTTTAATGGCACTGGGTTATTCTTTGAGAATAATTCAAAGCACCATTGCTGGATCAAATGAACTACCTGATTTTGATGAATATGCGCAGTTAATATCCGATGGTTTGAACTATGTGGGGGCAAGTATAATATATAGAATCCCAGTTTATGCCATTATTTTTCTTTTAATTTTCTCAGGCAACCCAAATTTTGCCACCAACCTATTTTCTTTATCTGTTTTAACTGTTATTGTGGGGTTCATCATTGATATCGTGTTTTTACTGGCCCTTGCTAACATGGCAATCGAAGAGAAGTTTCGCGCAGCTTTTGATTTTAAGAAAATATTTGCTATGATAAAAAAAATTGGATGGGGAAACTACCTCTTTTACCTGGTAGTTTACACTATAATAGTGCAGGTCCTGACAACAGTCGTTACTTCTGCCAATCCCTACCTAACTACAATGATAGGTACTATTGGTGGATTAGCACTGTACATTCTGATTTATTTCCTGTTTAACACGTTCATGATCCTTTTCGGTGGACGTTTCAGGGGATTAATTTACAAGAAAGGAATTGAAAATCAAGATAATGCATAATTAAATATTCTCAGGTGGGGAGTGAGTTAGTGATGTTAATGTCAGTATCTCTGTGTTGTACTGTTTAAATTATCAAATACAACTAAAAAAATATCGGAAACTATTTAAACTGACTCATATTACATTAAATAAGTTTATATTTTTTTATTAAGGGAATATTAGGAGATTAACATGGAATCTGAAAATTCAGGTATATTTATGGACACGAAGCGTCTTGAAACACTTGTAGATGGAATATTTGCCATTGCTATGACTTTACTGGTTCTGGCTTTGGCTGTTCCCGATATCACCGGCCCATTATCTAATGCTGCAGTTCAAAATTCTCTTTATAGTCTTATACCCAGTTTTTATACTTTAGTCATGAGCTTCATTCTTCTGGCTCTATTTTGGAGTAATCATCATCGTGCTTTTCATAAAATAGATGAAATGAACACACCTTTATTATGGATAAATGTGATATGGTTATTATTCATAGTACTGGTCCCATTTTCTGCTTCTTTAACTGGGAAATACGGAGAATTTCCCATTTCTCACATTATTTTCAATTTAAACATGCTGGGGATTGCACTCTTCCTGGGTTTAAACTGGTACTATGCCACTAAGAAAAATTTTATTGATGAAAAAGTTTCTCTTAGAGATATAACCATCACTATAAGGACCAACGTTCTGTTTATAGTTATCTCGCTCCTGGCACTATCTCTCAGCTTTGTACTTCCCCGATGGAGTGCTTTAGTGTATTTACTGATCTTCCCATTGGAATATTGGATCGGTAAAATGTGAAGTTTAGATAAAATGAGTTGGTTGATTGATGTGAGTGCCTTCATAAGAAGCAACAAAGTTTATATGGAGTTGTATTCAAAAAGAATGACACCAAGTTAAAGTCATTTTTTTAATTCAAACTTTTTTTAAAAAGTTATGGGCCTGTAGTCTAGCCTGGAATATGACGTGGGACTTCGGATCCCAAGGTCGGGGGTTCAAATCCCCCCAGGTCCGCTAATTTTCATATAGGTTATTATCAATCCTTTCTTTAGAACCAATACTCTCTTTAGAAGGCTGTGGATTAATTTCCTTACAATTCCTGTTTTTTGTATCAGTTCAACCTTTTTCTAAAGGGCGGGTTAATACCCCGTCCCTTTATTCTTTTAGAATCCCTTTTATTTGAAACCCTAGCTATTTTGGAATTTATTCGACGAACTTTCTTTCGAGAATACTGTTCAGGTAACCATCAGGTTTTCTCTGAATTTTAGATCCTTCAGGTTTAGACTCATCACCCATTTCTTCATGCTTATTTTCATCACGGGTAGGTGGTTTGAAAACTAATTTTTTCCCGGTTTCATCATCATCTAAAAGGGCATAGGCAGTGTTAAACCCGGAACCCATACGCACCAGGCCAGCAACAGCAGCAGCTTCCATAATTTCTTTCTGGGTTGCCCCAGTTTTAAGGGCCTGTTTTTTATGTGCACGTGTGCATGGTTCACATTTCACCGCAACAGCGCATGCCAGAGCAATGAGACTTTTTTCCTTGAGAGTAAGAGCACCATCCTTTAATATTTCCGAAGCCAGTTTTTTGAAGGCATCATCCACCTCTTCACCAAGGGCCTCGGTAAACCGGTTGGGAGTTTTCTGTTCCATATTTTTGTTCTCTCCTGAAGTTTTTCGTTTTCCTATTCATCCTGTTATCTTATTTCACACTAATTATCATTTTTAGATCTTTCTTTCTAAGTGATGATGATTAAATAGGTTTATATTTGCTATTTAGATAAATTTTTAACCCTCGACAACTTATACAGTTTTTTTTTAAATCAAATTGAATATAATTAAATTGACATTATTAAATTTTAATTAATAAGATTAGCAACATGGCTTGGACTACATTAAGTGTAGTAGGTATTAGAATCCATTTGAAAGAACAGATTTTAAGAAATCAATCAGGATGTTGCATTAAACTATTTGATATTAGGAGACGGATAAGTTCTGATCTTAGGACTCATAAACAATCACCACAGTGAATTTTAAGGTGGGTGAAATGGGGCGTGGTGGTGGAAACTTAAATATTAACTGAAAAAGGTTTTATTTATCCTGGTCTCTGATGATATCCACCATTCCATCTGTCCGTTCCTCGATCTCACCCTTCTGAATAAGATCATCAATAACTCCTTTTATCCTACTTATTGCAGGGCCACGGGTTACTTTGGCTCCGAAGAGTCGGGAAACTTCCCTGACCAGTTCATCAGTCTGGGTGGCGTACTGTGATTTTAGGATGATCTTCACTGCAGCAGAGATTTCTTCAGGGCTTATAAGGTCCATCTTGGCTGGAGGGTTACCAGTTCTCCTGCGAACCACCACCGGTGCATCTTTGTAATATAAAAAGTCACCTTTCTGAATTATCTGGCCATCCATTAATCCCAGATTGATAGCTTCCTTCATAACTGCCTGCACCCGCCTTCCTGCTCGGCTAAGTCCCCAGTAGGTCCGTATACGTTTTACAACCTCGTCGTAGTGTATGGGGCCCTCTACTTCCACTACTTTCATGGCGGCCCTGGCAATATCTCCCACTGGCTGGCTGTGAATATCCCCAGAAACAGGCACGCCTGTGTCCTCACAAGTCACATAATCCGATAATTCATCTTTATCATCTTCTTTTACCTGGGAACCAGAAGAGGATTCTTTTTCAGATTCTAAAATCTCATCCAGTTCAGGGAAATCAGCAGAATTTTCATTAGAGTAATTCCTTTCTTCTGATTTTAACAGCATAGAACTGGATTCAGTTTCATTTAATGGCGAGTCCGTAAATGGAGAATCATCTATTTGTGTATTATCTAATTGGGTATCATCTAATTGGGAATCACCTAATCTGAGATCATCCAATGGGGAAGTATTTGATGGTGAATCATTTGACGAATCAATTTCACCCTTTCCATCATGAATTGAGGGTACTGTTTCATCTACAGGAGAAAGATCAATATCCATTTCACTGCTAGTTCCGTCTTCTGTAGAACTAATTACACTCTCTCCAGCTTCCAGATCTTCTACAGGGGAATCAATCTCCACCTCTTCTACTGGTGGAATAACTTCCTCGGCACGTTCCTCTTTTAAGAGTTCTTCTATTATTGCCAGGAGCCGTTTTTGCACATCAGCACGGTTCCGGTACCAATCTGTAGACCATAAACGATAGAAACGCCATCCCAGTCCTTTCAGGATCTGCTGGCGGAGCCGGTCCCTGTCCCGGGCCACCCTGCTGGTCTGGTACATCGGCCCGTCACAGGCAATCCCCAGTAGGTAACGTCCAGGGTATTCTGGGTCCACAACAGCCAGGTCAACCCTGAAACCAGCACATCCCACTCTGCGGTGAATTTCATATCCGTGTTCAGTTAAAAATTCAGAGACAGCCTCTTCAAAGGCGTCATCAGCATTGTTCTGAACTAGATCCTGATGGGCCAGTGTTTTATTCTCAGCGTATTCCAGGAATTCTTTAAGGGCACGAAGACCGAAGGGTGCACTTGAACTTAATTGAAGGTCACGACCCCTGAAATTGGAGAATATTAAACACTTCTCCCTGGCTCTTGTTAGAAGAACGTTCAAACGTCTTTCTCCGCCATCCTGGTTAACCGGTCCGAAGTTATGGCTTAAATTACCTTCAGAGTCAAATCCATAACCCACACTAACCATTATCACATCTCTTTCATCTCCCTGGATTGTTTCCAGGTTTTTCACGAAGAAATGCTCCCCATGATTTCCTTTAAAGTAACTCTCCATTTTAGGGTTGAGCTTTAACTGGAGTTCCAGTTCTTCCAGGATGGCCTGCTGCTGCCGTACATTGAATGTACCCACACCAAGGCTCTTGGTGTTACCGTACTTCTGGTAATGGTCGAACACTGCTTTGATAACTGCCTTGGCCTCTGCCCTGTTGGTGGCAGTTTTTCCCCGGTCATACACAGTTTCAGGGAGGTGTACTAGTTTCAATCCCAGTTCTTCAGAGTCCTTGCTGGGTGAAGGATAGATTAAAAGGTGGTTATCATAAAATTCCTGGTTACTCACCGCGATGAGGGATTCATGTCGGCTACGGTAGTGCCAGCGCAGCATCTTTGAGGGGAAACTGCGTTTGCAGAGGTGGAGAATGCTTTCCATATCAGCCAGCACAGCCAGATCATAATCATCACTTTCCACATCAATCAAAATATCGAAAAAGCTGGTTGGAGGTAACTGCCGGGTGTCTCCCATTATAACTGCGCATCTGGCCCTTAATAGTGCCCCTAGGGCATCTTCCGGTTTCACCTGACTGGCTTCATCGAAAATAACGTAATCAAAACGCAGGTTCTTCACACTGTAAGGGTCCAGGTACTGGGCTATGGAAAGGGGACTCATCATGAAACAGGGTTTTATGGTTTGTATTATTCCCCCACAGATGGATAACAATTTCCTAATAGGCATATGCCCCCTTTTACGGGAAAACTCGCTTTTAAGCACTCCCAGCTCTGAACGGGGTGAAGCAGTGCCTGAAAGTGAAGGCCGGTTCTGGTGTAATTCCTGGGCAATACGGAAACGGTTGAGATTTATGATCTTACGGTCCAGTTCCCTGAATTCATTGATCTTCTTCTCATGAACGTCGCCCACGAAACGGGAGAGTGATGGTTCCTCCAGGAACAGATTTCGCAGTAGGGAGTCTGCAAAGTTCCCCTCCAAGCAGGGTATGATATCGGTTGCTTCAATTTCATCTTTATCTATTAGTTCCACCAGGTTTTTTCCCACTGTTTCCAGGCATTCCCCTCTGGATGAGCTGAAACGGGACCAGTTCTGTAGACCAGAGAGTCCCACTTTTAATAGGGAAATCTGGGATGATAAGTAATCAAGGGGACTTTTGGTCAGTGAATCTCCTATTACTGAGTCCGGGTCAAAGTGCAGGTAACTATCCAGCTGGTTTATGTAATCCAGTATCTGGTCATAATCCTGGTGCATTTCCTGGGTGATCTGTTTAATTTCAAACTGCTGGGCTGAATCAAGTATTATGAGGATTTTCTCGGTGATCCTGCCTTCTTCCAGGGCTTGTCTGAATTTGAGTATCCATTCTGATATAGCCTTCAGGTTTTCAGCTTCACTTTCCTCCCTCTTCCAGTGAGAGCCAAACAGGGATCTGGCCAGTTCATCCTGTGCCCTGATCTTTAACTGCAGCTTCTGGCATTTTATGAGTTCTTCAAGATCCTGAAGTATTATCTCATCGTTTTCCGGGGTTTTACCAAGGTAAAGTTTACCAATCCGTTTTTTAGCCTTCTTAAAATCTCCACTAAGGAATTTCAGTAGTTTCGGTTTTTGTTCCTGGAAATTAATGAGTAAGGATGAAATATCCTCATCCAAAACCCCTTCTTTGAACCTTTTCAGGCCCTTGGTTTTGGCTTTGTATTCTTCCAGGCTTTTAATGAGATTGTAAACCTGTAATTTGTCATAATCCCATTTGGTGTTGAGGATGAGTTCCCTCTCCAGGGAGGGGAATGAGGAGATTATCTCCACAGCAGCTATAAGGTGTTCTGTATCTTCCAGTGTCACTGGTATCTTAACACCCGATATTTTGGAAAGGTTTTCTGCCTTTAAATTCAGTTCATGGAGTGTTTTAACGGTTTCATCCAGCAGGTTTTCGATTTCCTCTTCTTCAGCTGGTAGTATGGGGTCTGGATGAGTGTATTTCCATGGATTATAGGATACTGGTTTCACCAGTTTGTACAACTCTCCCAGTTCCTTGAACTTATTTATAGTTCGCTGCCATTCCCGTAAGGTGCAGGTTTTACTATTTTCCACCACGAAACGTGGCATTTTAGTACCTATTTTCTCGAAATGGTGCAATGATCTCTCCTTAACACCAAAAAGCTGGTAAGGAGTCCAGTTGATTTTAGCATAGGGAGAATGTAGCAGGGTGACGTATTCATTCAGGTCTGATTTGAGCTCTTCAATGGTGCTTAGATCATCATCCATTGAAAGTTCAACTGGTTTGGGATTCCTAAGGACACTTTCCAGTTTTTCCAGAACATCCTTCTTCTGCGATTTTTTACTGTGCAGTTCCAGACAGAATTCACCCAGTCCCACGCTATCCAGACGGCCTTTAACCACTTCAAGGGCGGCCATTTTCTCACTTACAAATAGGACAGTGTTACCACGTGCCAGGAGTTCGGCTATCAGGTTTACTATGGTCTGGGATTTACCAGTTCCCGGGGGACCCTCCACCACCAGGTCTCGGCCATGTTTCACATCTTCTATCACTGCGATCTGTGATGAATCTGCATCCATAACATGGTAAACATCTTCAGAGGATAGTTTCACATCCACCTGGTCTTCCTGGAATCCCTGACTCAGTTCTTCTTCTGCTGGGTCGAATATTGCCTTTATAAGGGGGTTTTCTTCCAGGGGCATGTCTTCGGGCCAGCTTTCAGGGTCCAGGTCCTTGTACATCACGAATTTGGTGAAACTGAAAAAACCGAGGTAGACCTTATCTTTAACTTCCCATCCTTTTTCATGGGCAATGGATTCTTTTACCTGGTCTAAATATTCATCAACACCTTCCTGGGTTCGGGGCATTTCAAAATCAGGTATTTCAACCCCGTAATCCAGTAGTTTGGCCTGGAGGGAGATGTTAGGGATTATGTCTTCACCAGTCCAGCGGAGCTTAAAAGAACCCTTCACTCGTCTACGTTCCAGTTCCACTGGTATCAGAATCAGGGGTGCTTCACGGTCTCCTGGTGTTCCGTTGCCTTCATGCCATTTCAAGAACCCCATGGCCAGGTAGAGAATATTGTAACCCTGTTCTTCCATCATTGACCTGGCACGTTGATTTATGTAGAACAATCGGCGCTGAAGTTCTGATGGTGTCAAATCTGTGGATAAAAAAATTTCTTTATTCTTTTCCAGGGTTTCCTGGTCCAGGGATGGTGCTTCCCATAATAATGATTCTTCGGGTGCAAGTGCCTCATTATCCATTTCAGTATCTGGAAACTCAGGGGACTTTACCTCAACTTCATTTGGTGTCCCACTATCATCTGCAACATTATCTGAGGTGGATAATTTGTCTTCAAAATCAGTCTCCTGGTTCTGGGGTTTATTAACTAACTGGGGTTCCTTAACCAGTTCATCAGCAGAAAAATCTCCATGATCTACTTTTTTAATTCGATTATCAGTAGTATTAAGCGATTTTCCAGTTGTAGTTTGACTTCCCCTAGTTAAGGGAGATGTTTGGTCTACATCAGAGTCATGATCTTCTTTATTTTCAAAATGAGTGTTATCATTGTAACCTGGACTTTTATCTTTATGGCCCTGATTCTTATTATAACCCGCACCGGTAGTGGTTTCGGAGTCTGCCCGGGGAATAAATTGTAAAAGTTTCCTTTTGCTTTTTTTAAGAACTAATCGGTCGTAAATCTCAGCCAGTTCTCCTTCTGTAACCTCCACGGTCATGCTGCGGGGACGGAAGTTTAAAAGCTGGTTACGCATGGTAAGGTCCAGCAAGCTCTGCCTTAGAACATCGATCTGTCTGTATATGTCCACCTTGGAAAGTTCGGACATTTCATTATACCTCTCATTACTTGGATTGGCCCTGAAACTAACAATGATTATTAATATACTGGGTAATGGTTTATTTAAACTCTATATTAAAACTATCTTACTTTTCTATGAACAGTGGGGTTATTCCCTCTGTATAGCATCCTTGAAGAAGCTGGGTACCAGTTCCCGGTAAAGTTTGTTCCGGAGTAACATGCGGAAGTTCCCATCTAAGATGTAGGTCTCACAGTAATCATCTTCAGCTCGCATTCCCCGACCATAGGCCTGGAGGAGTGTCATAATGGTTTTATATGCATACCATGAAGGGTCCTGCTGTTTGCGCTGGTTGATCTGGGGATCTCCCAGGTAGGGGAATGGTATCTTGTAGATAACCTGGAACTGGCACTTTTCATAGGGCAGATCCACCCCTTCACTCATGGAAGGACTCACCAGCACCCGGGGGTCATTACTGTGTTCAAACCGGTTCAAAACATGCTCCCTGTTTTTGGAGTTATGGCCCATTAAACGGGGATTTTTCATGTGTTTGATGATATACTCCTGGCACTTGTAGTTATGGGTGTGTATCAATCCTCTTTCATATTTATGGTGTTCAATGATCTTCTCCAGTACCGGGATGGTCTTGGGGGCGGTACGTTTAATCAGGCGATGGGACATGTTACCCACCAGTTTCAGGTGAACTGGACGGGATGATGGTGGGAAAATACTCTTAATTTCCAGGTGATAGGTTTCTTCAGGGTCAATACCCAACCACTGGCAGAACAGATCCTGATCCAGAATAGTGGCACTCATAAACAGCCTTATATCTGCGTGGTTAAGCAGCCGGTCGTTGGCGTAGGTGTTAACCCGGAGTGGTTTGAAGGAAACTCCTCCTGGGCTGGTGTCCACCACCCAGTTATCTGGATTATCCTCCAGATTCCGTGAGAGTTCACTCAGGTTCATCTTCATCCGGTTAACCCTGTCGGCCTGGTTTTTAGGGATCTGTTTCAGGTTGATGTCCTGGTAGTCCTCGTAGAGTGATTCCACAAAGAGTATCCATTCCTGGGGCTCATTGTGCTGCAGCATACTTTGAGGTATGGTCTTTTTGATTTCACGCTGCAGCCGGCGGTTGTAGAGGTTAACCTCCAGGCGTTGCATGAGCTTGTTCTCCAGGTTATGGGCCTCATCCAGGACCATCAGATCCCTTTTCCCGAAGTGTTTCACGTAGTTAAGTTCCAGGAGTGCATAATCATAATTCATCAGGGTTATAGAGCTTTCTGCTGCATGGGCTTTTTGATCCCAGTAGCGGCACCGGTTGTTGGAACGGAAATACATGGGACTTCCGAAGGCATCCTGAAAAGCGTGCACTTCTCCACCAAAGGGAGACTTACTGATACCATAATCACAGGCGAATTTCTGGGTGCTGGGAATGGTCTGGCAGGTTCCCTGGTCACAGCTAAACTCCAGGTTCTCATTCTGGCACAGGAAGTTCCCACGGCCCTTCACCATGGGGTAACCAAACTCTGCTGCGTACTGGGACTGGAGCTGCTTGGTCATGGTGAGTATGTAAGCCGGATGGTAAAGCCGGGCCAGGGTGGTGGCCACCACTGACTTACCGGTTCCTGTACCGGCTTCCAGGATTATGTTAGAGTAGCCCTCATCTATGGCATCCCTGATTTCAGATATTATCTCCAGCTGCCCTTCCCTTGGTGATGCGAAGGGGAACTTCTCAATTATGTCCTCGTCAATGTGGGGATAAGCCTTTTTAATGGCGTTGATTCTTGATGATGATATTTTGGGAGTTTTAGCCTGGATGGTGTTTTCAACACTTCCAGAGTTACATATGCAGCGGTCTTTTATCATTCCGCACTTTTCACAGAAAAAGCCGTTATCCATGACCAATTATATTTTGGGTAGTGGTATAAATAGGTAAAGTTTCCCAGCGTATGAGTAGTATTCTTTTAAAACCAGTTTCTATTATAAACTTTTAAAGGGTTTATTATTAATTAATCTGGTAAACTCTTTTTAAATACTTTTTTATTAATTGAATGGGGTTAATGGCCTTTAGAGGAGTTTTTTATAACTCTGATTTAATAATACATTTATAACTATTTTTAATATAATTTATAAATTGTTTAAAGAGATATTTGGGGTTTTTAGTTAATTTTAGGGAGATTAGTGGGTTCGGGGGTATAAACATACAATGTTTTTGTTTGCATTGGTGATTTATTGTAGTATTTATGTCACTGTTTGGTTATTTTATTCAATTATTACTTTTTTTAAAGTATTTGCCCATTTAGTAATAATATAATTAATATAGAAAGTATTAAATATTAGTTGATATTACTGGGTTTAGGGAGGGGATTTGTTATGAAAAAGGTAATAACTTTAATTATGCTGATCAGTGTTGTTTTTCTTTTAGGAATTGGTTGTGTTTCTGCAACTTCTAATTTTACCTCGAGTGATATTGCTTCAGCTTCGGTTGATGTTAAAAATCAGATTGAAACTAATAATGCGTTACCAAGTAGTGTGGTTGTTAATGGGCAAACTGTGAACACTGCACAGTATCTTCATCTGGCGGTTCAGGCCACTGATCACATTAACAGCAATAACAGTTCTCCAATTTATTTAGAAAGTGACACTGCGCCCAGTTATCAGGAAGAAGAACTGAATACTGGTAGTATGAGTAAGGCAGATTATGTTGATTTT
The DNA here is from genome assembly GCF_000302455.1 of Methanobacterium formicicum DSM 3637. Lineage (NCBI taxonomy): Archaea > Methanobacteriati > Methanobacteriota > Methanobacteria > Methanobacteriales > Methanobacteriaceae > Methanobacterium > Methanobacterium formicicum. The sequence continues at coordinate 249,165 of NZ_AMPO01000001.1, read as the reverse complement.
GCGCAGCGTATTGATGGTTATATGGATGGTAATCATCAGGCCCCTCCTTATGGTTATGCCGGTCCTGGAAAAATTAGTTATTCGTCTCAGGTTTATCTTTTTAGTCGTGTTTTAACGATTTATAATTGTTCTGGTACTTTACCAACTCAGATAACTATGAAATCCTGGTCTACAAGCAATATTCCAATAACTGAGTCACAGTCTTTCAATTTTACTCCCACTCAGATAGTTTCTGCAGCTAATGTTTTAAATGCAAAAATTGAATCTACTAAAAATGTACCAAGCACGGTAACTGTTGCAGGAGTTAATATCAACACTGCACAGTTTTTACATCTGGCGGTTCAGGCCACAAATCAGATAAAAAATAACAATAATACTCGAATAGTTTTGTCAAGTGATAGTATACCCGGGTCACAAGAGGAACAGTTGAATAGTGGCAGTATGAGTAAAGCGGATTATATTGATTTTGCTCTCCGTGTTGATGATTATATGGATAACAATCATCAAGCACCACCCTATGGTTATCTTGGATTAGGTCAAATTGGATATTCGTCTGAAGTTTATTTATTTAGTCGAATTTTGAGTGTTTATCATACTTATGGATATCTGCCTGCGTATATTAGAGTTAAGCCCTGGAGTGCAGCAAATATTCCTATTGTCTTTAATTCAACCACTTTTACTCCTGCACAGATTGTAGCAGCTTCAGTTCAACTAAAAAACAGCATAGAGTATAATAAAACCATGCCCAATACTGTTACAATTGGTTCAGTGACAGTTAATATGGCACAATATTTGCAATTAGCAGTTTTGGCAACGAATCAGATTAACAACAATGATACCACTCCAATACCGCTCCTCGATGATACTGCACCTTCTTCTCAGCAAGAATCTCTGGTTTCAAGTATTTTAACTAAATCTGGTTATATTGATTTTGCGCAGCGTATTAACACATATATTATTAGCAATAATAATCAGGCACCATCCTATGGGCTTATTGGATCCGGAACAATGAGTTACAATAATATGATCTATACTTTCAGTAAAATCTTGGATACCTATAATTCTTTTCACATACTCCCTGAAAGTGTTGATGTGCAACCATGGACTTATGTTTTAAATCCAGTGTATAATAATAGGACAAATGAAAGATTTAACACTATTCAAGCAGCAATTAATGCTATAAATACCCTAAACGGTGACACACTACTCGTAGGAGGAGGATCCTATACTGAAAATGTGGTTGTAGATAAACAAATTAATTTAATCTCAGCTTATGGAAAAGAAGTTACAGTTCAACCTATGGATTCCTCATTGCCAGTTTTCATGATTTTTTATAGTAACTCAACAATTCAAGGATTTACCATAAAAGGATCTACTAGTTACGGAATCTTATTATCTGAAGCCAATGATTGTAATGTAACTGGAAATTCCATAACAAATAGTTACGATGGTATTTGCGTCTATAACTCAAATAATACAAGGATAACTGGAAACAATGTGACGAACAGTACGTTTAATGGAATTTATCTTGAAAATTCAAGTAACAATTTAATATTTCAAAACAATGTTACAAACAATGGGTACAATGGAATTTATATGTGCCATTCTAATAACAACACTATATCGGAGAATAATGCAATACACAACAATTTTAAGGGATACTACATTGATAATTCAAATTACCTGAGCATAATTAGAAATAATCTACAAAACAATAAGATAGGTATTTACATTAATAATGCAACCAGCATCATACTATCTGAAAATAATATAATAAATAATGGTATTTGTGAAACTACCGGTGGGGGAATTATTATCTTTGATTCAAACACCATCATCATATCTAACAATAATGCCACAAACAACACAGGATATAGTATTCTTATCCTCAATTCAAATAACAACACAATATCAGGGAATAATGTAACAATCAATACATCAGGTATTGGTCTTCAAAATACAAATAATAATACTCTCTTTATGAATAATGTGGCAGAAAATACTCTAGATGGAATTGTCCTTCTTTATTCAAGTAATAACAAAATCTCTGAAAATACAATAAAAAACAATCTTGACACCGGAATTTATCTTGGTAATTCAGATAACACCGAAATTACTGAAAATACAATAACAAACAATCATAAAGGTATTACTCTTTATTTTTCACCAGCCACAGTTAATTTCAACAGAATAGCCGAAAACGACCTAGTCGGACTTTTTAATCAGTATAGTAATTTTGTAAACGCAACTAACAACTGGTGGGGAACTAACACTCCCACTGCATCATCCAGCAATTCCAGTGACATTTACATTTTAGGTGGAAATATTGTTTACAGCCCTTGGATCGTGTTTGATATTAATTCAATTAGAGTTTCAGATGGTATATCCAATATAACGGCAGATTTAACCTACAATAACGAAGGAACTGATACATTATCTCTAGGGCATGTTCCCGATGAAATTATTATAAACTTTACCACTGATTTTGGAATTATTCAGCAAACTGGACTCACAGTTAATGGAAAAGCAATATCTCAACTTAGTTATAATGTACCACATAACACAGTCAACGTTACAGCTACTTTAGATAACCAGGCAATCTCAAAAACAGTTAATCTATTCAAAGTATATAATACTGTAACTCAAGAAGGATTTACAACCATACAAGCCGCTATTAATGATTCTTCAACATCTAATGGTGACATTATCGAAGTTGCAAATGGAATATATAATGAAAACATACTCCTCAATAAAAGTTTAACTCTTAACGCTGCAAATGGTAGCAGTCCCATAATCAACGGGTCAATTACAATTAATTCAGGTGGAAGTAACTCCCTTATCCAGGGATTTACAGTAAAAGGAATCTATATCAACAGTTCCAATAACAACACCATTTCAGATAACATCATATCCAACCAAACCGGAGTTTCTATCTACAATTCTAATTATAATAAGATTTTAAACAACACCATATCACAAAACACTGGAAACGGCATATCAGTCCAATTGGGATACAATAATATTATTTCAGGTAATAAAATAACATATAACACTGATGGAATCAGTATAAATCGCTCTTACAATAATACAGTTTATAGTAACACTATATCTAACAACACGGGTTGTGGAATTAATATATTTGATTATTCTGGATATGTTAACTACATCAATTTTAATAAAATTGTTAGTAACGGGTTATACGGACTTTATATCGAAGAAGGGTTAATAAATGCAACCCACAACTGGTGGGGCACCAACAATCTAACTGAATCTTTAAGTGGGCCCAGTGATGTTGCGATAGAATATGGAACAGTATATTATGACCCGTATCTTGTTTTAAATGTAACAGCCAATCCCATGGCAACAGACAATAATTCCACTATAACCGCAGATTTCACTCATGATAACAATGGAAATGATACATGTCCACAGGGACATATCCCCGATGGTATTCCGGTAAATTTCACCACCAATTTAGGCACAATTACCAGTCCAGCATACACAAAGAATGGAAAAGCCATTTTAACATTCAAAACAGGAACAACAACTTCAGGAATAGCCAATATCACCACTACCGTTGATAGGCAAAGTATCCAATTGAATATCACTGTTGACACAATTGCACCAACCTTAAATGCAACTCTGGATAGTGGACTCTACACTACCACCCAATACGTGAATTTAACAGCAGGCGACAACCTAGACCTGCACCCAATTATTTATTACACCACTAATGGCAGCACCCCAACCGTTTCCAGCACAATATACGCAGCTCCAATCGCCATTACCACAACCACTACTTTAAAATTCATGGCAGTGGACTTTACAGGCAATCAATCTCCAGTGGGCACTTTATATTACATATTCGCATCGGTAGGAAATCTTAACACGGGTATAGGTTATTCCAGTATACAAAACGCCATTAATGACAATTTAACACTTGATGGTCATGTTATTATAGTTGGAAATGGAACCTACACCGAGAACATCTTGGTGAATAAAAATTTAACTCTAATACCTTATGATGGCAACGTGACCATCCAAGCTGCCAATCTCAACAACCCGGTTATCACTATCAATTCCGGTGGAAGTGAGTCTGTAATTTCAGGATTTATCTTAACCGGAGCTACAGGCACGTCTTCCTCTGGTATATATCTTAATCAGGCCAGTAACTGTACCATTGCCGGTAACACTTTAACCAATAATTACTATGGATTGCTTCTTATCAGTTCCCATGATAATATGATATGGGATAATATCTTGACGGGCAATTTAATGGATGCAATTCGACTTAACAGTTCCAATAACAATACCATCTATTCTAACACCATCCAGAATAATAATGGAACTGGAATTTACCTTGCTAACTCATTATACACTTTGATAATGGCAAACACCTTCCAAAACAATTTAATGAATGGGATTGAACTCACAAGTTCCAATAACAGCACAGTTTATGAAAACACCATCACAGGTAATCACCAAAGTGGAATTAAAGCCACATCCTCCTCGGCAGATATCAATTTCAACATAATCGTCGGAAACACTGCCTATGGACTGTACAATCTGGGTAATGGAACTGTTAATGCCACCAATAACTGGTGGGGAACTAATAATCTCACAGTGTCTTCGACCAGTCCCAGTAACATTTACATTGCGGGAGGAGCTGTGACCTATGATCCATGGCTTGTGATTGGTTTAACTGGTTCTACCATTACTGTAACACACAACGGTACTTCTGATTCGGAGATAACTGCAGATTTAACCCAGAATAACCAGGGGGATGATACTTCTGGTTCAGGAACAATACCTGATGGTTTGCCAGTTAATTTTACCACCACACTGGGAACCATTAACAGTACTGCCACTGTTCGTAGCGGTAAGGCAAAGGTAACACTTACTTCCAGCCCGGCAGATGGTGCAACCACAGTTAATGCTACTCTGGGTAGTTTCACTGTTTCCAAATTGTTCCATAAATCGTTCAGTAACATTCAGGATGCTGTTAGTGATTCTTTGACTGTGGATGGTGATGTTATCCTAGTTACCAATGGAACCTACCTTGAGAATGTGGTGATAAGTAAAAATTTAACCATAGTTTCAGAGGGTAATGTAACAGTACAATCATCCAATCCTTCATCACCAGTTTTCACAGTAAATAACTGTATTAACGTGATGATTTATGGATTTAACATGACTGGTGCCACTCAATCATCAGCCATCTACTTAAACAACGCCAATAATTGTTATATTATTGATAACACCATTACAAATGTTGGATTAAACAGTACTGGTGAATTTGGGTATGGAATTTTCATGAATTCCACTACTAACTGTACAGTTTCAGGGAATGTTTTGCAGAATAATTTGGGTGGAATTGATCTTGAGTACTCAAATAACACTCTTTTATCGGGAAATAATGTAACAGGCAGTACGTGTCATGGGATTTATCTTCTCTCCTCAGATAATACCACAGTATCTGAGAATAATCTGACAAATAATGATTTATGTGGCATCTCTATTGAATATTCCAACAGTTTTGTAATTACAGGTAATGATTTTGAGGATAACACCTGTCCGGGTGTTTATTTGTATTATTCTTCTGGAGAGTTTCATTTCAACAGGATACTTGGAAACGGACAATATGGAATTTATAGTAGAGGTGGCACTGTGAATGCTACCAATAACTGGTGGGGTACCAATTACCCGAATACCTATGGGTCCTTGTATCGTGATATTTACGTGTCCAGTGGAACCCTATACTACGATCCCTGGTTGGTTCTCACCGTCACACCCACCTCCTACAAGGTTTCTGAAGGTAAAGTTTATGAAGCAACCATTACCGCAGATTTAAACCATAACAGTGATGGTGAAGAGGTTTCAACTGTGGTTTACACACCGGATGGGATACCGGTTACTTTCACCTCAGATAACAACAGTACCATCACCAACACCAGCTACACAGAGGACGGGAAGGCTTCAGTCACTCTGATATTGGATTCTAGCCTTCAATCTGGTTTGACTAATGTTAATGCTACTTTAGATGTGGGTCATGCTTCTACTTCTGTGGATAGGATTGCTAAAGTAACTATTACCATTGTCAGTTCAGCTATTGACTTGTCCACCAACCAAACACTATACTTAACCTATGAAGTACCGTTAAATGAATCGGTTAGTTGGGTGAGTGTACTTTATAAATCTACCAGCAACGACTTTGGAACATTTCAGAATGAGGTGGATCTGATTGTAAATGGAGAAGTAGTTCAAAATACAACTGTTACCAATTTGAATTACTTTAACAATAAGGATGTGGTTTCTGAAAAGGTTTGGTATAATGTTAATTTCTTGAACTGGTTATTCTCAGAATCTGAAGAATCTGAAATGGCTTTAGATAGTATTGTTTATAGAAATCCTGTTTTGCAGAATTTGACTGGAAAGGCATTGGAAGCGGGGTTATTAACTATAATTCAACAGAATAATGGCTTTACGGATAGTGAAATGCAACTGATCCAGTATCGTAAGTACTTTACAGATTATTTAATAACTTATATTAATTATCCGGGGGATGCTGTTAAGAAGTTTTCATTTGAGGACCCGGATAGTGGTGAGGTTGTGGGAATTAATTTACCTGGTAATCCTATTTTCAGGGAGAGTACTATGATCTATGCCAACGGTGGATACTTCCATGTAGATGATCGCAATGATCCCACTTCTAGAGTTTATAAAAATGAGGGTTATGAGGGTGTGAGGAGTTTTGCTATTGTCACCACTAAAGTTACAGATGAGATGTTACAGTACTGGCTGGACGAGAAAGACAGAACAAATGCAAACGGAACTCTTCTTTACCCTGAAGGACCCATGAAAGCAGCTTATGGAACCTTCTTGGAATCTTTACTGGTGATTAAGTGTCATGATATAGTGGCTGATGCTGCAGCAAACAAATACAATGTCACCTGGAGTCGTACTACTCCGATTGTGGTTTCTGTTTGTGATGATGCTTATGAAACTTATATAACCGGGGAGATGGACCACAGGATGGGAATGGATGTTGTTGGTGATGCAGAAAATGTGAAGGCGTTCCGTTACGCTTGTTCATCATCCTTTTCAGCAATAGAATACTGGGTTGGAAGTGCCTTATTCCCATCAGACAACCCCGCCAGTAACCTTTTAGGTAGTGTAACACTGGGTCTGGGTTATAAGATGTTTAATGGTGAACCATTGGAAATATTTGAAAGCAACGGTTACACCATCATAAGGGCAGTTGGTGATAATCAGAGAATATTGATAATTGATCCTGCAACAGGCTTGGTAAGGGATGCTGGAAGTATAGACTTAAATGACACTATCAGCGGGACCAGATGTTATGGCGACCAACAAACAGAATGGGCCAATGACTATGGTAACGCAATACTTGATAATGAACCAGCTATAAAAAGGGCTGCAGAAACTGGTGAAGATTTAGTCACAGACTGGGGTCAAGACGATATGGGGGACACAGTGCTTGGACTTGCAAGTAGTGTAGCAATATCTGTGGGAGTGGCAATGCTTGTTTGTAGTGGCCCTCCAGGTTGGTTAGCTCTGGCTGTTATTGGATTGGGTGTGGCCGGTTCTTATTTTGCTAGTGATTTGGATGAGGGATGGACTACATCTAGATGGATTAATTTTGGTTTGAATGTAGGGCCTTCTTTGATACCGTTCATTGGAGCTGAAGGTGGTGTTGCAGGTAGGCTTGGTATTAGTTATGTCACGAAAACGGGGGCTAAAAAGATGGTTACAACAATTTCAGGAAATTCTGAGAGTTATGTGATTACAAATATGCCCAAATGGGGTGGTGGCACTTTCACTGGAGGTTATATGAGTACTGTAGAATATGTTAAATATGGAACTACAAAAAGAGTAATAAGAACAGCGTTCGGAGACACAGAACAAGAGGCTGCAAAGAATGCTTTAAAATACACTGTACTGCCTAGCCGTGTTGCAGTGATCGTGAACAACTACAGCCCTGAAATGGACTATTACGGTTCTGTAACATATGATAACATCTCGGATTATTTTGCAACCGTTTAAATTTTTAATTTCATTTTATAGTTATTGGAGAGATTTGATGGTAGTTAAAAATTATTTTTCCATATTTTTTACAAATGAGCCTTGGAAGTTAGATGAAAAAGAAAGAAAAATTCATATTTTAATTAATGCACTTTTAGGTGTACCTATTTTATATTTACTTTCTTATATTTTTGCTAATCTCATGAAGTTACAATATTTACCTTTCTTTTTTGCTCTTTGCTTTTTTTTGATCGCATGGATTTTTTATGTATATTATTGGGATAGGTTGGATAGTAAATATGGATTAAAACCTTTTCAATCACCATTTCCATATTCTTATCAGGGTTATGTAATTCTGTTTACTCTTTCGGCGCCTGCGTTTTTCTTTTTAATGTTATCATTAGGCTTAACATCTGGTAATATTTGGTTTGGGTTAGGTGGTGCTGTTGCACTAGTTTACCCGATTTTAGGAATGTTTCTGAGAATTAAAACGTTTAATGATGATAGTATAATAATTTCCAAAGGGAAAGCAGTTTTACCTGATAAAGTGGTTTTACCGGATGGTAAAGAGCTTTATTCTGGAGGAGAAAATGAGGTTACTGAAACTGTTAGGGGCTTTGGTTTTATGCCTATTTCTTATTGGATTCTTGCATCGGCTGTAGGTTTATACACGGTTGGTCGTGGGTTTTCAGGAATACAATTACACTTTACCAATGGAACGCCATCTTTAGAGGTTGTAGTTTTCACTATTTTTCTGGGTTTAATACTGCAAACCCTGTATTTGTTTCCGGATAAGCTTAATAAGATTATTCCTATTGATTTAAGAACCAATAAAGGGTTTTTAGTCATGATTGTGCTGTCTTTTGTATTGTTTGGTGTTTCGCAGTTTTTGATTGGTTTTGTGACGGCTTTTTATTCCTAAAACCAAATTTAATAACTAAATTGGGATAAATGAATATGATTGCAAACCGCTAGTACTTCTCAGATACTATAACTACTTACTTCAAGTATTAGGTGATTTTGTGAAGATCAAGTTGAAGACCCAAATACTCATATTTCCAATACCTTGAAACTAAAATAATCATCTCATCCTATTTACATTACTCCAACAGAGATGATAATAGGGGATTAAAAATGTTAGAAAAATTATAAAAGATAGTTCTCACCCATACATCGCACTTCTGGAGATGAATGATAAATTTAATATCAATCCTACACAATAAAAATACTCTAATAGAATTTTCGATGTATAACTGGTGTTTATCATGATGTTTCTGGATTTTCTCAAAAAAAACGAGAATGAAATAAAAGAAAGATGCAGTGTTGCTAAAATAGGAGTTTTTGGTTCCTACGTCAGAGGGGAAGAAACAACTTCCAGTGACATTGATATTCTGGTGGAGTTTGATAAACCCACACTCCATAATTTCATGGGACTGGTCTTCTATCTAGAAGAACTTTTTGACAAGGAAGTTCATTTGGTTACTAATAATGCATTAAGCCCTTATATGCGTCCTACTGTGGAAAATGAGGTGGTCTGGTGTGAATAAGGATCTTGCTCTTCTGGGACATATTTAAATGTTTATTCTTACTTCAAAATTATTTCATATTCCTTCAAAATTTTTAAATAATTCTAACCTTCATCTTTTTTTAAAAGTCAAAAGAATCTAGATAAATACCATTATCATGATATAAAATAGAAGACTAGTTATTCTAAAGTTACTTTAATTCGGTGTTTTATCATGAATATAAATAAAGGCAAACTCATTGGTATTGGAGTGGGTCCCGGGGACCCGGAACTCCTCACAGTAAAGGCAGTAAAGACTCTGGAAAGCGTTCCAATAATTTGCTCACCTAAATCATCCCGGGATAAACCTAGTGTGGCACTTTCCATAGTTCAGGGAATTCTAGATGGTCGTGGTGATGAATACGAAACAATTGAACCATTATTCCCTATGATTGAGGATAAAAAAGCCCTTAAAAGCTACTGGAATGGTGCTGCACAGTTGATTACTCAGAAATTAGATGAAGGACTGGATGTTTCATTCATCACCCTGGGAGACCCTTCAATCTACAGCACATTCTCCTATGTTGCCCAGATAATTGGAAACCAGGGCTATTCTGTGGAGATGATACCGGGAATAACCTCATTTACAGGTTGTGCTGCCAGTGCAGGTATTACACTGGGTGAAAAGGATGAAATAATCCTGGTGGTACCCAAGGTTGATGAACGGCTGGAAGAGCTATTAAAACACGCCGATACTGCAGTGGTTATGAAAACATCACGCCACTCCCTGATGCTGGAAGACCTTGTTCGTAATGATCCAAGGGATAAAACAGTCGTCTCGGTCCAAAACTGTGGAATGGACGATGAAGAAGTATTTGAAGGTTTTGCAAAGAAGGGAAAGTACCTCTCCACAACCATAGTTAAATTCAATGACAATGGGGGCGATGAATAATGCTAGACTTATACGCACTGAACATGGAAAGAGGCCTCCACTACGAGGGCATTGTAACCACCCGCAACGCAGACGGAACACCAAACGCTGCCCCCATGGGAATAATCTGCAAAGGCCCGGACCAAGTAGTACTCCGGCTCCATGAAGGGTCACATACCATTACCAATGTAAAACGGGACAAAAAGTTCTATGTTAATTTATCAAGGGATCCGCTCCTTTTTACCTATTCACTTATAGGCGGCACTTCAGACCTGGAATTTGCAGAAGAAGACCATGGATTTTCCCTGAAAAATGCAGATGCATCATTCTTTGGTGAAGTACACCATGAAAAGGAAATAGTAAAGGAAAATGATGCCATGGGTGAAAATATCACTGTCATGTTCCACTCCCAGGTTAGGGACATAAAACAGGAGAAGAAAGAATCCGAACCATTGAGCCGGGCTATATGTGGGGTTCTTGAAGCTCTGGTGAATCTGAGCAGGGTTAAACGGGTTCCTCACGAGAAAAAGATGGAATATGCAGAAAGGTTGAAAGAAATATCCCGGGTAGTGAACCATGTGGGTGGGCCACGCCATAAACAGGCAATGGAACTCATAGAAAAAGAATTTGAAATCAGAATCAAAGGATAACTCACATATTTATTGAATGAGGGCATTTTTTTTAATGAATAAGTTCACACAGTTAATGGATAAACGTATAAGGTGAAATATTGCTCAAACCACAGTATCATATTTTAAAAGATTTCCAGTTGGAATCAGGAGAAATACTCCCGGAAATAAAGCTGGAATACGCCACACAGGGAAATAAAAAACTGGATAACGAGGGGAACATAACCAATGCCTTCATCTATCTCCATGGCTGGAGTGGGGATTACACATCTGTAGAGAATCTTAAGAGTGTAATTGGCCCGGGAAAGGCCATTGACACCAACCACTTCTACGTGATAAGCCCCACTGCACTGGGAGCACCAGGATCATCTGCCCCATCCACATCTGGCCTGAAAACAGATTTCCCTCACTATACCCTGAAGGACATGGTAAGGGCCCATTACGAGCTCATAACCACAAAATTGGGAATAAAACATTTGAACGGGATTATGGGCACATCCATGGGTGGTTTCCAGGCTCTTCACTGGGCAATTGAGTATCCTGATTTCATTGATTTTTTGATACTCAATGGAACCAGCCACCGGATTTCAAACCGGATGTACGGAATGTACCACCTTATGAATCAGATGATCACCGAAGACTATGGTTATATGAATGGCAATTACACCGATAACCCCCTCCGTGTCATGGAAAAATCATCTGCCCTCAGTTTCCTCTGGAGCCTCTCCCCTGAAAATTATGAGACCTGTTTCCAATCCCGGAGTGAATTTTTAGATGGAATGGGGGACCGGGAGAAAGATGCCCATGAATGGGATGCCAATGATGTTATCTGGAGAAATAAGGCTCTTTTAGAACACGATCTGGGGGATGAAATATCTAAAATCAGAATCCCGTCACTGGTGGTGGCCATAAATCAGGATCAGATCGTTGATTTCAATTTTTGTGTCCGACCTATGCATGAAGGACTGAAAAATTCACAACTTTTCAACTATGATTCCATATGGGGACATTACGGTTGTGTTAGGGATGTTCAAAAAGCAGAAGGTGCCATTAAAAACTTCGTGAAAACGATTTATGAGAAGGAATGTTAAAGAGGATTTCCTATTTTTTTGGGAAACATTTTCCAAAAGGAAATTTAGAATAGGAAATATTTTTTAACAGGAAATTAGAACAGGAAACAATTAAAACAGGCATTTCCAAGGAAATAGTTTGAACCTGCGTCTTGTTTTTTAAACCAATTTTTTCACACTTTCAGTCATTCTTTTGATTTTAAAGGCTTAATTACGAACTGGCAGAAATCATCTCCCTGAGCGTAGCATTTGGTTTCCTCAGCTTCCACTTCCTGCCCATAATAATTGGAGAATACTCCTTCCAACAGTCCTGAATCAAATGCACAGGCTGGTCTTCCCAGTTGGGGCAGATCTTCACATTCAAAACAGTCATAGGCCTGAATTATAATCGGATTCATACTTTTTATCTGGATATTTCCCAGTTTATTGGCTTCCCAGAACACTGCGATATTTCGAGTAAGTTCATTGACATCCTGACCCTTTAACTTTTTATAAAATGTCTTACCCACTTTAACCCCTGCATTATGAAGTATGGGGTCTATATTAATCCCTTCATCTAATAATGCCACTCGAATAGCTCTGAACATGAAACGGAAGAAATTAAATGGGTCTTCAGATTGGACCACGTATTCTTCTAGGAGATCATTCATATCGTTTTCTATTTCCTTGGTTGATGATAAATCGCCCAGGAATTTGGAGTTTATGTAATAAATTTTCCGGCGGCGGTCCTCCGGGTCTATTACCCAGTCAATTATACCTGCATCCTCCAGGTCCTGCAGGTGTGCGGAGATGGTGGATTTTGACCGTTTGGTGGAGGAAACGATCTGGGATCCACTCATACCTCCTTCTTTAAGAATGGAGAGAATCTGTGCTTTTATTGGGCTTTGAACCACATTCACTCCAGTTTTAGTGGAAAATATCTTGATACGGCTTTCGGTATTTATGTTGGCCATTTTTAACCTTCCATGAGATTTTTTTAATTTATTATTTTAAATTATGAGACTTTTTTTTAAAAATTGGTCTTTTTAAAATATGTTCAATTTTTTAACTAATTCCTCAGTTTACTTGTTAGTTGATGTAAAGGTAGAAACTCCCGTTTTACGTTTTTTTTAAGACAAAACCATGGGATTTTTGTTTTTTCACTTGGGTTCTACTGACTTAAATCTACTTACTTAATATATAAATAGTTCGGGTATATAAGTACGTTCGTTTTGATGCGAACAGTAAACTATATATAGAATCGTTCGTAAAATAGCATACGTTCGGGGACACACGAACTTATATAAGTGTCCTGGAACATACAATCTCATGTAATATGATAAACGGTGAGTGAAAGTATGAAAGCAGAGTCAGAAAAAATTGGTGAAGGCGTATACTGGGTAGGAGTTTTAGACTGGGACATAAGAAAGTACCATGGATACACTCTAAACGGAACTACCTACAACGCTTATCTTGTATTCGGGGACGACAAAGTGGCTTTAATTGACAATGCCTACCCTGGCAACTATCAGGAACTCATGGCCCGGGTTGAAGATGCATTCGAAAAAGAAGGCAAAGAAGTTAACCTTGACGTGATAGTACAGAACCACGTTGAAAAAGACCACAGTGGAGTTTTACCAGAATTACACCGCAGATTCCCAGAAGCACCAATTTACTGCACAGAAATCGCAGTTAAAGGGCTACTGAAACATTTCCCTGCCTTAGAAGGTGCCAACTTCATTGAAGTGGGAACCGGAGATGCACTGGAACTGGGCGGAAAAACACTGGCATTTTTAGATGCATTCCTACTGCACTGGCCAGACAGCATGTTCACCCTCCTGGTAGAACAAGGAATACTCTTCCCCAACGATGCATTTGGACAGCACATATGCTACCCCCAGAGGTTCGACCATGAAATACCAGAACACGTACTGATGGATGGCACCCAGAAATTTTATGCCAACCTCATCACCCCATTATCCAAACTGGTACTGAAAAAATTCCAGGAAGTCACTGATCTTGGACTCCTGGAACAGATCAAGATGATTGCACCAGCACACGGACAGATCTGGACCGACCCCATGAAAGTCATCGGGGCCTACAGCACATGGGCCACTGGTGAATGCCCGGATAAGATCACCATCATCTACGACACCATGCACCAGTCCACCCAGAAAATGGCCCACGCAGTCGCCGAAGGAGCCATGAGCGAAGGAGTGGATGTTAAAATGTACTTCCTCCACGAAGATGAAAGAAGTGAAATCGTGAAGGACATCTTGGAAAGTAAAGCCATAGCTCTAGGGGCCCCTACCATCTACGATGAACCATACCCCAGCGTGGGTGACCTGATATACTACCTGCGAGGATTGAAATTCAACCGAACTGGAAGGGAACGCCTGGCACTAACCTTTGGATCCATGGGTGGAAAAGGAGGAGCTCCAGAAACCCTGGCCCGTGATCTTAAAGAGTGCGGATTCAACGTACTCAATGAATACGAAGTATACTACGTACCAGATGCAGATGAACTGGAAAAATGCTTCGAAGCAGGTAAAAAACTGGCTCAGGAGATAAAAAAAGCGTAATAAATACACGTTAGCCACATTAACCAATATTCAGGGATATTTCAAATGAATTTAATCCGATAGAATAATTGGTCTTGGAATACAAAATTTAACTAGGAATAAACACTGGAGGATGAGAAAAATGGATCTTATAAACGAACATAAAATAGGAATTTGTAAGGGAACTGACCTGGAAAAACTGGTAGCTGCCAATTTCAGTGGGGAAACTCAGGAAGTGGGAATGTACCTGGCCATGGCCAGACTGGCACAAAGAGAGGGACTCCCAGAAGTGGCAGAAGTACTGAAAACCATAGCATGGGAAGAAGCAGAACACGCAGCACATTTTGCTGAAATGAACGAAGTAATCAAACCCACACTCAAGGAAAACCTGGAAATGATGCTGGAAGGGGAAACCATGGCCAACAACGAGAAAAAAACAGCAGCTAAAAAGGCCAAAGAATGTGACATCGACCCTGCCCATGATTTCTTCGATGAAAGCTCCCGTGATGAAGCCCGTCACGCCCGAATGTTAAAAGGAATTCTGGAGAGGTACTTCTAAATCCTCTTTTTAACTCCTTTTTTTATATGATGGAATTAAATGTTCAATTTCATAATTTCTGTCAAATAATTTCAATCAATACCAAATTTCGTATCAAAATACCTAATTAATGTCCATAATGGAGGAACAGCGTGAACTACCAGTGTGAAATATGCCACTATATCTACGAGCCAGAAAATGGAGATCCTGAAGGTGGAATTGAACCTGGAACCAGCTTCAAGGACATACCTAGTGATTGGCTTTGCCCCCGGTGTGGTATAGATAAATCCAGTTTCACACCAATGGGGAACGAAATCCAGGCTCCCAGGGGTAAGGATCCCCTTCTGGTAATGGTGCTGGGACTTACCCAGGGACTGTGGACCATTGCTGGAACAGGATCATACTCAGTCACCCGTCAGATTGGCCGCACCTTCCTGGAAGAACTCAAATCAAAGGGATTAAAGTTTGATGACAGTAAAACATCACTGGAATCAGTTCGCAGTTACTTCGTGGAAAACCATCATATGGCCGGGAATATAGAATACTCCGTTGGGGATGATGAAGTGGACCTTAAGGTGCAAAACTGTCGTTTTTTCCCGGTATGCAGCCAGCTGGAAAGCCAGGGAGTTCTCATAACCACCTGTCCCTACACCAACACTGCAGCCATGGCCATGGAAGAAGCCACTGGGTACCGGTTCAGAATAAGTAAAGAACCACAAGGATTTGGACATCAAATAACGTTAAAAAAAGTATCTAAGGTTAAATAGTTCCTAAATTCTTTTAACCTTTTATACAAACCTTTAAATATTTATTAGATTTTACCGCCTTCAGGGGGATGGAGTCGCCCATCCCCCTTCTCTTTTTAACTATAATCTTCCTGTTTTGTCCATGATTACTTTTGATTTAGGATTATCTTGATTAGGATTATTTGATTTCGAATGAGTTTAACAAGGATTAAATTACCAGAATTAAATTTACTTAGTTTACACAGAATTAAACTTACTAAAATTAGATAGAAATAACTTAATTCAGTTCACTTAATTTGCTGTGCGATCGATTAATTAAAAGAATCTGTAAATTTTCTATTTTTATTATTAAGATTTATTCAAGTTCAAAAATAAAAAATATCAAAATTAACTTTTAAAAATAAAAAAATGGAGGTTTTAAAACCTCATCCGCAGTTATTATTCCGGGTGGTGTGGAATTGTTTTAATTTTTCACAGGCATCTTCTGCAGCCAGTATAATGGGGTCAATTACCATGGAAACAGGGGGAGCATAGGAAAATTCGGTGGTGGCCAGTTCCTGGCAGGTAACACCTTTGGCAATGGCTAATGCCATGGTGTCAACACGTTCTGCTACTCTTTCTTTGGCAATTAGCTGGCATCCGATTATTCTTCCTTTAAGATCACAAATCATCAGAACATCTATTCGTTTTGCCCCGGGATAGTAACGTGCTTTGGTTAAAGCCCTGCTTTTTCCACATATAACTTCTAATCCGTTATGGGTGGCAAAGGATTCGGTTAGTCCCACTGAACCGAATTCAAGTTCTCCAATTTTGGATACCATGGCGTTTAAAACTGGTTTGAATTCAGATTCTACTCCTGCAATGTTTTTGGCCGCAATTTTGGCCTGCCTCACCGCGGTAGAACCCAGGGGTGACTGGGTGGGCTGGCCGGTGATGGCGTCCACCACTTCTACACAATCACCCACTGCGTAGATATTGGGGACTGAGGTTTGCATTTTCTGGTTAACCTTCACTGCCCATCTTCCCAGTTCGCAACCTGCCATTTTAGCCAGTTTGGTTTCAGGGCGAACTCCAGTGGCCATGATGATCATATCAGCTTCTAAAACGTCATCTTCAAAAATAACTCCTTCCACCTGGTCCTGGCCTGCCACTTTCTCCATTCCCTTGCCCAGGATAACTTTTATGCCCTCACTTTCCAGGTACTTCTGTACAATGGTGGCCATACTGGGATCCAGAGATCTGGGAACGATTTGGGGCAGCATCTCATTTACAGTAACATCCAGACCCATCTTTTTAAGGCCAAAGGCTATTTCCAGACCGATAAGTCCTGCTCCAACCACCACCACTTTACTGCTGTGTTGGGCCCATTCTTTAATGGTTTCCCCATCTCCAATGGTCCTGATCTTGAATACTCCTTTTAAATCGGCTCCTTCAATAGGTGGAGTTATCGGTGCTCCTCCAGTTGCAATTACCAGATAATCATAGGGTAAATCGTATGATTCATCCTGAAGAGAATTAGAATCAGATTCTAGTAAATTATATCGTATTATATTCAGAGATGTGGAAACTTCCACTACCTCTGCACGGGTTATAACTTTAATATCCCTTTCCAGGTAATCTTCGGGCTGGTGCATGATGATGTCCTGGAACTGGTCTACCTGGCCAGAGAGAACGTAGGGAATAGCACAGGGGGAGTAGGCTATGTTTTCATCCCTGGTAATAACGGTTATTTTAGCTTTTTTATCGTATTTTCTTATGTTGGAGGCAGTGGACAGTCCACCCGCTCCTCCTCCAATGATGACAATTTTCATTAAGATGTTCACCTTTTTTTAGATCACTATCAAAACTTACACTAATTAATTTATAATTTATCCCTGAATAATGTTTGTTAGAGGATAAATGTTTTTAGATCAGCACCACCTTTGAAATATTTTATTCCATTCATGAGTAAAAATTCCATCCTGAGTAAAAATGAAAATTACCACTAATGGTTAATATGGCAAAAAGAAAGAGTAAGATAAAATTAGGGGTGACTTGCCAGTGCAAAAAACCAGCAGTACCCCGTTCTTCTTCAGTTCTTAGGAAAGTCCAGTGTAAAAAATGTGGAATAATTTTCAGCACAAACCGGGATGAAAATAGTGATGAAGGGGACATTTGTTTTAAATGCAGGAAAAGAACTGAATGAAGTAAATCAAAAAAAACTGAGAATAAAGTTAATTCTCTATAAATTGGGGAATGCAAGATCATAATGCAGCCTTTTTAGTTTTTCAACGTTAATAAGGCTATTTGTTCTAATTCTAATATTTTATTTCCAGAAGACCAAAAAGAATAGTTTAAATAGGGAAAATAAGATGTTTAATGATTAAAACATCTGCATTATTCCTGGAACTGTTCCATAAACTATTAAAAGTGTTACAATTCCGATCATCAACCATGAAACACAGGAAACGATTTTTCCAGTTATATTTTCGGGTATTTTGTATCGGAGCAGTTCCTCAAATATAATCCCCCCGTCCAGGGGTTTCATTGGGAGGAGGTTAAACAGTCCTACCATAATGTTCAGGGCGTATATCCAGTAACACAGATCAGCCAGGTTGTATAAGAACCAGGGGATCACATCTCCATAGGTCTGGGCAACAGAGGGTTTAACCACCAGGTTGGTGTCTCCCCGAATTCCAATATAGGTTGTCGATGCATTGTTGGGATTACCAGTTGATGTAACAGTGTAGGTGCCCTGATTAGTTGTTAAAGTTATTTTATCTCCCGGGCTGGTATTATTTAAGAATTTATTGGCTGCAGTCCGGTTACCAACAGAATATCCATTAATACTTTGAATAACCATTCCATCCTGAAGTATGCCTTCTGAAGGGCCTCCAGGGGTCACACTGGTAATTTTCAGTCCATCTGACTGGAATGCATAGGGGATAAATGACATGGTCAGGATGATTAACACCACCCAGGCAATTGCTGCCAGTCCCAGGTTGAACATGGATCCTGCAGCATATATTCGCAGTTTAACCGATCTTTTGGCCTTTTCAACATCTTCTTCATCCAGTTCCACAAATGCTCCGGGCAGTATTGCCACTAAGATCACACCAATGGATTTAACTCCCACTCCCTGTGCCCTGGCCAGAATTCCATGTCCAAACTCGTGAACTACCATCAATAGGGCAAGGGCGACTATTCCTGAGAAGATAGGAATGTATATGGGGGATCCAGGAATATCAACTCCGGGTAAAAGAAGCGCTGCCTGGGGGGCCTGTAACATGTACTTTAAGGACAATATTAACAGGTAAACCATTATTCCCATGCAGATGACTGATGCAGGGATGCCTATGTTCATAGTCCAGCGCCAGAATCTGGGGCTTGCCTGGGCTATGGAATCAATCCATCCCTTCATTTTTTGGGTCCTTCTCATAAGAATGGGTCCATAAACGTCCACTTTTAGCTTATTTCGGAATAAAATGGCTACAATATAGACACTGATAAAGAAAATGATGTAGTACCATAAAACGTTCAAACAAGATCACCTTTGTATTGAATAAGTAACTTCAATGCTTTAAGCTTTTAGAGAATGATAAGGGAGAATCTGGCATTGGTCCCCTTCTTCAATCCCTTCCAGGTTTTCCGGGATTATAATGTACGAATCAGATTCCACCATTGATCTAATGATCCCTGATCCCTTTATCTTCAGAGGATGGACCATCTCACCTTCCATCCGGGCCCTTATGTAATCAGTTCTGCCCAGAGTGGAAGCTATCTTTCTCGCTGCCTTTTTATGGACTAACAACGGGTTCCGTTTAAATCCCTGCATTTTGAGTAATGCCTCCCTGGCGAAAACATCGAACTGTACCATAGCAGCCACTGGAAAACCAGATAACATAAAAACAGGTTTTCCCTGAACCTGTGCGAAACCAAAGGGTTTACCTGGTCTTAAAGACACTCCATGAACATGAACTTCGCCTAATTTTTGAGCTACATCCACCACAACATCTCCTTTACTTATAGCAGTGCCTCCTGTGGTTATGAGGGTATCGTAATCCTTTAACAATTCATTAAAGCGTTCTTCCACCAGCTGGGCATCATCAATGGAGTGGAACATTTCAGGAACTGCCATACAGCTTTCTACCATAGATTTAATGGTAAAGTGATTGGAATTAATTATTTCTGCCCCTTCAAGATCTTTTTTAGGCATCACCAGTTCGCTTCCAGTTATAAGAACAGCTATCCTGGGTTTTTTATACACTGAAACATGGTCAAAACCTGCTGAGGCAATGATGGCCAGTTCTGCAGGTCCCAGGAGTTTACCCTTTTCTAGTACAGTATCTCCCTTATTAAAGTCCTCTCCTGCAGGGGATACATTCTCGCCGGGTGTCAGGGATGTTTCCACGTGGATAATGTCTCCCTCTTCATGGGTGAACTCCTCCATGACTACTGCATTTGCACCGGAAGGTATTGGGGCCCCGGTGGATATTTTAATTGCTTCACCAGGTTTCAGTTTCAGATCTGACTTTTGCCCAGCCCCTATTCGATCCATCACTTTCAGCTGGAATGGATTGGTTTCAGAGTGGCCAAAACTATCTTCAGCAAGCAGAGCATAGCCATCCATGGCTGAACGATCAAAAGGTGGTGAATTCAAAGTACTGATGATTTCCTGAGCATTCACTCTTTGATAAGCTTCTTCTAATGAAATTTCTTCTACGTCCGTGGATTCTGTGAAAGTATTGATGATTTTCTGGGCATCATCCAGGGGCATGAGTTTGGATAAAAACATTTTCATCATCTGTGGAGGGGTACGTTTGGATAATTTTATGATTGACTTTAAATACGATTTAAACATATTAATTGTATATTTAAAGCTTTTGACCTCTTTTTTATATTCATTACGCACTTTTAAACCGATTTATCATATTTCTTAATTATTATGGTGGACTTTGGAATGCCCTAACTCTTTGGGTATTTCCTAAATCTGAAATTTTTACTTATATTGGAACATATAAAATCTAGTTAAAGGTTGTTATATCTCCCTATTTATAATAATGTTAGATGGAATTTAAGTGGTAGATATGTATATTTAATTTAAAGAGCGTATAATCTAAATTTAAGGCCTTAATTCTATAATAAACTATTTAAAAGGTTAATTAAAGGATTTAAATGGAAACTATAATAATTTTAACTGCAATTTTTGCATTTATATCCACCAACCTGGATGACATGTTTATTCTTGCAGCTTTCTTTGTAAATCCACATTTCAGGACGAAAGATGTGGTTTTGGGCCAGTATTTAGGATTTGTCATTCTATTAACAGTTAGTTCCCTGGCATATTTCGCCCAGTTCATTATTCCACCTCGATGGATCAGTTTACTTGGAATTATCCCCATTGTCATTGGAATTAGGAGCTTAATCTACCTTAAAAATCCGGAATCAGATGATTCAGGAGAAACTCCGGACTTCAACAAATACAAATTTGGTCAAAAGATCTTACCAGTGGCTTTAGTTACCCTGGCCAATGGTGGTGATAATTTAGGGATTTACATGCCTCTTTTTGCCAGTATGGGGCTTCATAGCTTGTTCTTAACTGCCATCACCTTCCTGTTCATGGTTGGAGTTTGGTGCTTTTTAGGATTTAAACTGGTAAACAATTCCATTTTAGGGGATAAAATTAAAAATTATGGCCATTATATTCTTCCATTTGTGATGATAACCATTGGGCTGGTGATTCTTTTAAGGGGATGGTTTTAAATTACTGGGCAGTGTTAAACTGTTTACATTAAGTAGGTCAAACTATGATTTTGGTTAAATAAATAAAGAAGATAAAATCAAGTAATAAAGAGGAGTTATATTAAAGGAATTATTAATCAAATCCCGTGATGGAGATGTGGACTTGAGCTCGGACAATGTAATGATTAAAATAGACTCTTTAAACAAGTCTTTCGGACGCATCAGGGCACTGGAAAATTTGAATCTGGAAATAGAAAAAGGTGAATTGTTGGGAATAATCGGACCCAACGGTGCTGGAAAAACCACGGCTATTCGGATTATTTGCTGTATACTTCAACCCGACTCGGGGAACGTAACTGTGGGGGGGTACAGCATTTATCATGACCAGATCAAAATCAAATCCATGATCGGGTACTTACCGGAGGAACCTAACCTTTATGAGCGTTTCAAAGCACGGGACCTTTTAAAGTACTTCGGTGAACTGTATGGTGTCCCTAAAAATGAGATTAATGGCAGGATAGATGAGCTCCTGGAGCTGGTGGGGATGAGCCACCGTGCCGATGATCAGATCAACACGTTTTCCAAGGGGCTGCGTCAGAGAATTGGAATTGCCAGGGCACTGATCCATGATCCTGAAGTTATAATATTTGATGAACCCACCATGGGTCTGGACCCAGCCACTTCCCGGGCCATTCGCAACTTCATCAAAGAGCTTAAAGGGGATAAGACTGTTATTTTATGCACTCATTACATGGATGAGGCAGATTTACTTTGTGATCGGGTTGCAATCTTAAATCAAGGGAAAATTCGTAATATGGGAACTCCTGAATCTTTGAAGGAGAAAATACACGGTGATATAATCCTGCAGGTTCGGGTTAATGAACCCCAAAAAATTCAAAAAGATCAGATACTGGCCTTTGACTCTGTGGAGGGAGTGAACTTGGAGGGTAACCAGTTCTTGATATCCTTACGCTCCCGGGAGGATATATCCTCTATAATCGATATTTTTGGTGAACAGGCCATCTCCGTGAACACCAAAGAACCCACTCTGGATGATGTATTCATCCAGACTACGCAGTGAAGTTTGGATTGGCATTGGAATCCAATTTGGAGAATATTTTCACTTTGTATTATTATTATTCTCCGTATTTCGTCCGAATACTAAGAATTAAAGGCATAAAACATGAAAATCAACATGAATTTCAGCATCATCACTCGTTGGGAGTTTAAAAACACTCTCAAGAGTAAGAAATTCATTTTAATCTTTTTTATGCAGTTATCAGTCCTGGCTATGCTGATCTTCATGTTCAATTCCTTTGCAACCAACATAGAGTCGGAAAAAGGACTTTCTATAACTCCCTCCCTGGTTGATTTTGCCACTCTGGATGTGGATGACCCTGGAGGGTATTTTAAAAAAAGCATAGACCCTGAAATAATAAAGATATATTCCACCAATGGTAACAGTTCTCTCCTTCGCCTTGAAACTGGTGAAACCAATGGATTTTACACGGTTTCATCAGACTCAATTCAGAGGATACAGAATGGGGAAGTAGTGGATACGGTGCTCTATCTTGATTACTCAGATCCCAGGAGGAGTGTGGTTAGAGATTCCATCAACACCACCACCAAATCATTATCCTCTGCTTTAACTCAATCCTATTTACAATCAGCTAATCCTTCCAATACCAGCTCTCAAACTGGAATTAATGAGGAAAACACTGGGGAATCGCTTCCTATGCAGATCATCAAGAAGGTGATGCTGGTGGTGCTGTTGTTCCTTCCTCTTTTTTTATTTGGTAACATAATCATTGACAGTGTGGTGGGGGAAAAGGAGCGTAAAACTGGTGAAATATTAGTTGCCATGCCCATATCTCCTGGTGAGATTTTGCTGGGTAAGGGACTTGCCGTAGTTGCCATATCTGCACTGCAGGTGGCTATGTGGATAGCTGTCCTCATAGCAGCGGGTTTCACCATAAA
The DNA here is from genome assembly GCF_000302455.1 of Methanobacterium formicicum DSM 3637. Taxonomy (NCBI): domain Archaea; kingdom Methanobacteriati; phylum Methanobacteriota; class Methanobacteria; order Methanobacteriales; family Methanobacteriaceae; genus Methanobacterium; species Methanobacterium formicicum. The sequence continues at coordinate 225,466 of NZ_AMPO01000001.1, read as the reverse complement.
CAATGTTATACCAGTTTATCTCCTGGTGGTGCTCACTGCCATACCAATAGTGGGCCTCACATCCATAATTGGAGCTTATGCCAAAAATTACAAGGAAGCAGGAATCGGATTAACCTTCGCCTACATCATCGTGGTTGGATTTTTGATTGTCCCTGCACTGGCATACATATCTCGAAAAAGCTTTTCTGCTAATATTTCTCCCATGACTGCGGTTATGCGTTTATTTGCAGGGGAAGCCATTTCCATACCAGAAATTCTCATGTCAGTGACAGCTGTAATTATTTTAAGCATAATATTTTTTAAAATTGCAGCATGGCTCTTTGGGCGGGATGATGTTCTATTTGGGCCACGTCCGGGACCGGTAAAACTCACACTACAATTTTTCCGTATTAAAAAGAGATAGTTAAACTAGGACCTAAATCATGAAAATTCCCACCAGCATCTGGAAAATCAAGGCACTGGCCATAAAAGAAGCCAGGGATATCCTACAAAATAGGATATACTTACTGGTGGTTTTGGTTCAGGTTTTCATAATCATCGGGGCAGTGGGCCTGGTGGCGGTAGCTGCTGTGGCCAGTGACCCGACTCTACTGGATCAGACTGGGGTTACATCTGCTCTTAACATTGGTTTACCTCAGAACCTGGAGGGTTCAAGCCTTTCAAAGTACTTGGAAGATGAGAAAATAACTTTAAATTATTATAACACCACTGATGAAGCTAAAACTGAACTTGGAAAGAAGCTGGTGGCAGTTGTTGATCTTTCCCCATCAGGAGAGGTAGTGGTGCAAATGGATAACTCTAATGTATTTTATCCAGTGGTATCCACCAAGATCCGTGATGCAGTGGACAATTTCAACACCGAAAACACCCTTAAAAATGCAGGTTTAAACCAGAGCCAGGTTAATATAATTCAAAACCCAGTTAAATTCCAGGAAATTAAAATAAATCAAGATAAAGAGGTACCACTGGCACTGGACAGTCCCTATTTCGTGGAAGTAATATACGGATTTATAGTGCCATTTATTCTCCTTCTACCTTTCTTCATGGCCAGTAACATTGTAACTGATAGTGTGGTTGGTGAAAAAGAGAGGAAAACCTTTGAAGTACTCCTGATGACCCCTCTCTCCAGTTACATGGTAATAATTGGTAAGATAATTCCCATACTGCTATTTTCACTCATACAGAGCATAGCATGGATAGCAGTCCTTGATCTTCTCCGGGTGCCCATATTCAATGCTGCTCTTCTGGTGGTGGTATTGTTCTTCATGGGCCTGGCTTTCATTGGATTGGGGATACTAATATCCATGCTGGTGGACAGTACCAAGGAAGCCAACTCTGCCATAACTTTGGTACTGGTATTTGCCACATTCATCCTTTTCATCCCATTATTCGTTAAATCTGAAATTTTTCAGGGAGTATTCAACTTTATACCCACGGTTTTAATGGTTAAACTGGCAGTATCTCCTAATATCCAACCAGAAATCATGTTATACTTGCTGCCCACACTGATCATATCCTTCCTCATATTTGTGGGCACGGTGCGGTCTTTCCGCCATGAAAGAGCTATAAGATTGTAAGTTTTTTTTTTAAATGTTGAAAAAGGCAATTTAAAATTTTTCCGAAATCAACGGCTATTTTGTTTAATTGGGTGTAAATCAGGAAGTCAAATTTGGGGTTTTGAATATAAATTGTGCGTAATCTGGAAGTATAAATCTGGTGTTAAATGAGGAGTATGAATTGGACGTTAAATAAGGAAGTAAATTACTACCGTAATTGCTAGTGCTGAAATCAGGGGTATGGGCACGTTATCATCAATGGGACTGTAGGCTTCAGTTAGGGTACCGGCTAGTGCACCAATAAAAGCAGGGATCAGTGGTAACTGGGTGAGAGAAACCAAGAATCCCACTCCCAGGAATGTTAAACTCCCTTCAAGGGTTTTATGTGATTGGAAAGGTAATTTTATTCTTCCAAACCTTCGACCGATAAGAGTTGATGCGGAATCCCCAAATAGAAGGATGAGGATCGCGGCATTGGCAATGGCCATGTTAAACTGGAAGATGTACAGGGTTATTATAATTCCAATAAAAAAGTAAACAAATCCTCTTTCATCCTCGTCACGTTTGGCAACCCGTAAAATAGTGGAAAAAAAGGGAATATGGTGTTGATGGTCCAGTCGAAACACTATAACCACGAAGGCCAGGATGGTCACACAGAGAATGATCAACAATTGTGGTGGTAGAAAATAGCTGAGAACAACGATAAAGACTCCAGAAGCATGAATTAGCTGCCTCCAGAGTTCTTTTTTCATATCATCAGACCATAAACTTTTATGTATTTTTTATATTACCAATGCCTTCTTATTACGCCAATACATTCCATTTACCAAGCTCTTTTTATAATCACAGTTCATGAACTCATTAGGCCATGAACTTTTCAATAACGCCCTGGTAAGCATCTTTAAGCTGCTGAATGTCAATTTCAATGTTTGAAGGGCTTAATTTAAGAGAATTTCCTTTAACTGTACCAATTACTGCTGCAGGGACATTCATTACCTGTAAGGTGTTCAAAATCTCTGCAGAACTTCCTTCTTGCACGGTAACCAGGTAACGGGCATGGGATTCTGAGAAGAGTATCTCTGAATCAGAAAGACTTTCAGCACCAGGGGCTGCTGATATATCTACATTGGCTCCCAGGTTTCCTTTAATAGCCATTTCTGCCAGTGCAACAGCTAATCCTCCTGCTGAAAGATCATGGGCTGCAGTAACCTGGCCATTTTCATCGTTACGGATTAATTCCAGAACAGCATGAGCTGAGGCGTATTCTGCTTCAATATTAACCTGGGGTGATTCTCCCTGTACCACTCCATGAATGGTCTTATGGTACTCTGATCCATCCATCTCTGGTTGGGTGGTTCCAATGAGGATGATCTTATCCCCTTCATTTTTGAAGTCCATGGTCCTTATATCCTTAAGGTCCATGATCCCGGCCACACTCACCACTGGTGATGGATTAACAGTAACTCCTTCTGTTTCATTGTAAAAACTGACGTTTCCACTGGTAACTGGTAACTGGAACCGGTTAGCAATGTCTGACATTCCCTGAACGCACTCTTTGAATTGCCAGAACACATCTGGTTTTTCCGGGTTTCCAAAGTTAAGGCAGTCCACCATGCATAATGGTTCTGATCCCATGGCCACCACGTTACGTATTGCTTCAGCCACAGCCCCAGCCCCTCCATGGTATGGGTCAAGATAGCAGTGTATGCTGTTACAGTCACTGGTGAGAGTAAAGGCTTTCTCATCATCCACCCGCAGTACTGCAGCATCATCCCCGGGCTTGATTACCGTTCGGATCTGCACCTCGTGATCGTACTGCCGGAACACCCACTTTTTACTGGCAAGATTTGGACTGGAAAGTAAGTTTAAAAGGGCTTCATCAAGGTTCCCATCTTCTATTTCAACATATTCTTCGTCATTTACAGGTTTAATGGCTTCACGTTCCACCAATGGTGGGTCAGCCAGCAGTTGAGTGGGTACATCTGCCAGGGGTTCCCCTTCCTGGGTGACCACCATGCGGCCGGTGTCGGTGACCTGACCAATCACTGCATAGGGCAGCTCATGCTTATGAAATATTGCAAGTAAGCCATCCACATCCTGAGGGTTCACCACGAAGACCATTCTTTCCTGGGACTCGGAGAGCATAATTTCATAGGGAGTCATTCCTTCCTCTCTCAGCGGTACTTTGGTCAACTCCATCTGAGCACCATTACCACTTTTATCAGCCATTTCCGAAATACAGCAGGTGAGGCCTCCTCCTCCCAAGTCCTTCAATCCCTGAATGTTAACTTTCTCCAGGGCCTCAAAGGTGGCTTCCATGACCTGTTTCTTAGTGAAGGGATCACCCACCTGAACTGCAGGTCTGCTTTCCAGTTCTGAAGAAGAGGTTAACTCTTCTGAAGCAAAGGTAACACCGTGTATACCATCCCTTCCAGTGCGGCCTCCCATCAATACGAAAACATCTCCCACATTGGGGGCTATTCCAAGTACAATTTCATCCTTACGAACAATACCTGCACAGACCACGTTAACCAGTGGGTTGAATTTGAAGTTATCCTCAAATTCCACTTCTCCACCAACAGTGGGAATACCTACTCGGTTACCATAGTCTGAGATTCCTTTAACCACGTATTCAAAGATGTAACGTGAACGCTGGTCTTCCATGGGTCCAAAACGTAGAGAATCAAGAAGGGCAACTGGCATTGCTCCCATGGATATGATATCCCTTATAATTCCTCCAATCCCAGTACCTGCTCCTCCGTAGGGTTCCACGGCTGAGGGATGGTTGTGGCTTTCCATACCCATAACCAGGGCCAGGTCATCGGTGAGTTCCACGATACCTGCATCGTCTCCAGGGCCCATTATGACTTTTTCACCCTCGGTGGGGAATAATTTCAGGATGGGCCGGCTGCTCTTATAGGAGCAGTGTTCAGAGAACATTATATCCAGCATACCATATTCCAGGGGGTTGGGTTCCCTTCCCAGTTCTTCTTTGATGTATTCCATTTCCGTGTCAGTTAAAGTCATCTTTTCGCCCTCTTTAGGAGTTCATTGTTTAAAGATAATAGATAATTCAAATTCTTCAATATTCCACTTTTTAGTGTGATATCCATCTTCAGTTCCAAATTCAAGTTCCTTTGCTCTTACTTCGTGTGAAATGAAGTCTAAATGCGGTTCTACCAGTTTCTGGAATTCCAGGCTGCAATCAACAGCCACATTTATATTGGCCTCTACATCCAGATCAAGGTCTTTTCGCATGTCTTGTATCCTTCTTATGAGTTCTCTGGACATGGCCTCTGATAATATTTCAGGCGTTAACTCGGTGTCCACGAAGACACTTCCTCTGGAAAATTCAGCACTGACCACTTTATCTGGAAGTTCGGTTTCAAAGACCACATCACCATCTTCCAGAGTAATGGTCTTATCATCCAGTTCCACCACATACTCCCCACTGGTTTCAAGGGCAGTGACAATCTCGGCACCATCGGCTGATGCCAATTTACTCGCAACCTTAGGCACGTCTCCACGAAGCTTGGGCCCAAGGGTTTTCATATTGGGGGCAGCCAGGACTTTGAGACCTTCAAATTCTTCTGAAGTTTCCACACTCTTGGTGTTAGCTTGCTCAGTGAGCACATCTGATAGGGCTAGAGCAGCAGTTACTGCATCCCGGTCCTCGGTGACGATAATGATCTTACTAACTGGCCAGCGGAGCTTGTAACGGGCAACATCACGGGCACGGGCACAGGCTTCAATTATATCCCTTAAAATGTCCATGTTGTTTTCCAGGTCCTGATCAATGAGGTTCTCGTTAAGACACCAGTCCAGCATGTGCACACTTTCTGGGGCATCCTCCTCAACACCGCGTACCAGGTTCTGGTAGATTTCCTCGGTGATGTGGGGGGCTATGGGTGCTAAGATGGTTATCATATTCTTAAGCACGTGGTAAAGTGTGTAGTAGGCTCCCAGTTTGTCAGGGTCGTCTTTTTCCACCCAGGTTCGTCCCCTTATTAGGCGCACGTACCATCGGCTGAGATCTTCCAGTATGAAATGGTTGAGACTGCGGGTGGCCTTGTGAAGGTGCAGGGAATCCAGGGCATCGGTGACCTCGAGGGCCACGGAATGAACTCTTGAGGTGATCCAGCGGTCTTCATCGCGGAATATAAGATCATCTGGGCTATAAAGGGTGGGGTTGAATTCATCCAGTGCCATGTAGGTGGTGCTGAAGACGTAAACATTCCAGAGGATGTTAAACATCTTATTCACAGTTCCCATTTCTTCCCAGTTGAACTTAAGATCATCCCAAGGCTTGTTACCCCACAGGAGGTAGAAACGGAGAACATCTGCCCCGTACTTGGCTATAACCTCATCCGGTTCCACCACGTTTCCCAGGGATTTACTCATCTTTTTACCTTCCTCATCCAGGGTGAAACCGTGCATTAAAACCTTCTGGTAAGGTACACTGTCCAGGGCGATTACTCCGCAGCCCATCTGGGAGTAAAACCATCCTCTGGTCTGATCATGGCCCTCGGTGATGAACTGGTAGGGATACCATTCCTCAAACATTTCCTTCTCCTTAGGGTAATGTAGAGCAGCCCATCCAGCAACTCCAGAGTCTATCCACACGTCCAGAACATCAGGGGTTCTCTGCATCTTACCACCACAGGAGCAACCCAGTTTTATCTCATCCACATGTGGGCGGTGGATGAAATCCCCTTCCAGCTGGCCTTCTGTGATCTTCTCCTGCAGTTCATCTATGGATCCGATTACTTCCATCTTTCCACAGTCTTCACAGATCCAGATGGGTATGGGTATTCCCCAGTAACGTTGCCTGGAGATGGTCCAGTCCCGGGCATTTTCTATCCAGTTACGGAACCGGTTTTCACCAGCCCATGACGGGACCCATTCCACCTTATCCAGTTCACTGAGCATCTGGTCTTTGACTGCAGTAACCTTCAAAAACCATTGTTTGGTGGCCAGGTAAATGATGGGAGTTTTACATCTCCAACAGAAACCGTAACGGTGATCAATGATGCCCTCTTTGAATAAAAGATGGTGGGCATCCAGATCAGCAATTATGTAAGGATCAGCATCCTTAACGAATTGGCCTTCATATTTGCCCGCATCGGGGGTGAACAATCCTGCCTCGTCCACCGGGCAGAATATTGGTAATCCATATTGTTTTCCAATTTCAAAGTCATCTGGACCGTGTCCAGGTGCGGTGTGCACGCAGCCGGTTCCCTCGGTGAGGGTCACATGGTCTCCAGGTAATATACGGTGCTGGAAATCCCTGTGGAAGGGTATCTCTTCAGGAAGGGGGTGTATGTATTCAGTTCCTTCCAGATCACTTCCTTTGACCACTTTTATTATTTCATAATCCTGTTCCGGGAAGGTGGATTCCACCAGGGCTTCAGCCATCAGGTAAACCATGTCCATGCCTTCATTTTCAACTTTAACGTAAGCGTAATCATAATCTGGATGCACACAAATTGCCAGGTTGGCCGGTAGTGTCCAGGGAGTGGTGGTCCATACCAGAATGTACTCGTTTTCCCGGCCTTTTAATGGGAACTTAACGTAGATGGAGGGGTCTTCCTTGTTTTCGTAGTCGATCTCGGCCAGGGCCAGTGCAGTTTCGCATCGGGGGCACCAGGTGATAACCCTCAGATCGTTTACAAGGAGTTCCTTTTCATGGGCTTTTTTAAGGGTCCACCAGGCGCTTTCCATGTACTGAGTGTCATAGGTCACGTAAGGATCATCCCAGTCCATCCAAACACCCATTTTTTCGAACTGTTTGGTCATGAGGGCCTGGTTTTCCACTGCAAAATCCTTACACTTGTTCACGAAGTTTTCAATCCCGATCCTGGTTTCTATTTCCTTCTTACTTTTAAGTCCCAGGAGTCCTTCCACCTTGTGTTCAATGGGTAGTCCATGGGTGTCCCATCCGGCCTGTCTGCGGACGTTGAATCCAGACATGGACTTGAAACGGAGGAAACTGTCCTTTATTGTCTTGTTCCAGGCAGTTCCCAGGTGTATTCGTCCACTACAGTATGGTGGTCCGTCTAAAAATGAGAAATTAGGTTGATCTTTCCTCAGGTCTTTAGTAAGCTGGTATATTTGTTTATCATCCCAGAATTTCTGTACCTTATCTTCGATGGTTTCAGACTGGTATGATCGGGGGGCTTCCTTGATTGCCATGTAACATTCTCCTTGTAATAATTGTTTATTAATTAAATACTCAACCGAAATAACGTAAACCGGCTGTTTCAATTAGATGATCTTCATAAAACATAATGATTAATCATACTGAGTATCTACTCCTAGCAAGATCTATTCATATCAAACTTTGTTTGCGGTCTTTTATATCCTTTTATTATAATTGAGATGGTCAGTGGTAAGAATGGGCGGGAGTGATAATTACAATAGAAATTTCTTGAATAAAGTAGATTCAAAAATAAAAGAATAATTGAGATTTTAAAGAAAAATAAAAGGGAATGAAGGTTTTAAAAGGTTCGAACTTTTCCCTTTATTAACATCTCAGTTATCTTGTTGATGTCAGCCAGCCAGGTGTCCATAACACCCTGAACTTCACTTCTAACCTTACTCATCTCGTAACCTTTCTCCAGGATAAGCTGTGCACTTGCAGCTTTTGGCTGGTCAATAGGGGCTCCAATCTGGCTTAAAATCATCATGTGAACCTGGTTAACACCTTCAACTTCTTTAACAATGTCATTGGCAATCTGGTTAGATAAAAGGTTGTATATTTTACCCACATGGTTTATTGGATTTTTACCAGAGGTAGCTTCCATTGACATTGGGCGGTTAGGGGTTATAAGTCCGTTAGCCCTGTTTCCACGGCCCACTGATCCGTCGTCTCCCATCTCTGCAGATGTACCGGTTACAGTGAGGTAGTAACCTTCTTCGGTTGTACTGGTGGGGTCGTCTGCGGTGTTGATGAATGTTTCAACATCCCTGGAGGTGTGTTTCAGGGCCAGGTTGGTGACGATATCTTTGAGTTCTTCTTTGGTGTCCAGGTAGGTTTGTGCGCCGTCAACATACTTGGAGATCATGGCCACAGCCACGGTAAGGGTGATTTTATCATGGTCACGTAGTCCCATGACTTTTATGTCTTCCCCAACTTGTGGGTATTTATTTTTGAATGATTTGGAGTTTAGAAGTTCTTCAATGGCCATAACCATGCTTTCGGTTTCGGAGAATGGTGCGAATCCAACTCCAAAGGATGTGTCATTGGATGCAGGCATTCCTTGCCTTTTGAAAACATCTACCAGGTCTCCAGAGCCGTGTCCAATTTTGCACTCTACCACGGTGCAGGTTTCCACGTCCAGGTTGATCAAGGCTTCATTAAGATATTCTTTGGCTGCTTTAATTGCTATCCTGTCTATACCAATTTTTTTGCCTTCGTATTCTGGGACTCCCCTTCCGGTGAGGAGGATGTCCATTGGCTTTATTATATCTCCTCCTCCGAATTCAGGAGAAGATTCACCCGCGGTTATCTGTACTTCATCAGTGTTATGGTGTAAGACACCACCGAAATGATCTAAGTAAGCGTTGCACAGTCCCCGGCTAACTGATTCTGCGATTCCATCGCTTATACTATCTGGGTGGCCTATCCCCTTCCTTTCTACGATTTCTATTTCCTGTTCCTCAATTGGCTTTTGAATAAGCTCTTCAACAATAATATTTCTCATACAAGATCCCTCTAATGTTATAAAAACCTATTATAATGATTAGGTTAAATCTATCTTTATGAGTTATGATTTTTAGCAAATATGTATAGTTTTGAACATATTTTGGGTAGATCATAACTCGAGTTGGTGTACTTTATGCCTTTTGAGTTAGATGATATAAAAAATGATCGGTGTTTTAAGGATTTCATACGATCTCGTAGTAGGAGATCAAGTACCAAATCCCAATACATAACTAGAATCCGAGTTTACGCAAATTTCGTTGGTAAAATTCCAACTGAATTGATAGAAGAAGCTGAAAATGAAGAAGAAGCCGGGATAAAACTTAGAAATCGTAAAATTAATGATTATTTCTATGATTTCCGTGAAAAGCTAGAAGAAGAGGGAATGCTCCCAAGCACAATTAACGGTTATTTCGATACAGTTAAAGCTTTTTACCGACATTACGATATTCACCTTCCAAAACTTAAAATTAATCTAAATAGTGGTGAAAATTGGAGTATGGAAGATATTCCCACTATTGATCATGTTAGGGAAGCTGTAAAAGTTTCCGATATCCGTGATAAGGCCATTCTTCTTTTAATGTTATCAAGTGGGATGGGATCAGGGGAGATAAGACACCTCACATATGAAAATTTTATCAAATCCGTTTCGGATTATATAGATTTATCAGATCCAGATAAATTGAACATACCTAAAGTAGTCTATGAACTTAGGAAAATAGAGGATCTAATTGGAACCTGGAAAATTCATAGATATAAAACAGGAATGCCTTACATTACTTTTAATTCTCCTGAGAGTACACAGGCCATAATTGATTATTTGTCTCATAGAGAAAATAACAATAAGGAAATTAAAAATTTAGATGATCCTCTTTTTGTAAGTAGTCGTCGAATCCAGATTTCCAGTCAAGGTTTGGTATTTGTATTCCGTCGAATAAATGAAAGAGCTGGTTTTGGTCGTTCTAAAGAAAGAAATCGAAGATTTTTTACTTCCCATACTATGAGAAAGTTATTCACTAGCACTTTATACAATAAAGGTATTGATCAACTTGCTGTTGATTGGATGTTAGGCCATAAAATAAACCCCGTAACAGAAGCATACTTTAAAAACGATCCTCAAACCTTGAAAGCTAAATATATGGAAGCAGTAGAGAATTTAACCTTAGAAAAAGTGAAAGTAAAAAATGTCACAACACAAGAATATGATCTACTAATCAGAGATTCCAAAGATAAAGATGGTAAAATAACTAGTTTAGAAGGTCGAATTGAAAATTTAGAAGCTATGCTCAAGAAAACACTTGAAAAACAAATAGAAAGGGAAAAAGGGGAGCGTAAATAAGGATTCAAAATATAAAAAATCATTATGGGGGATTTTTAGAGAATGTGACGCCATTAGAAATAATATCAAACTTTAAACTGTTTTCTTCAATATTGAAGATAAATTTTGGACGATTTATGGGATCTTTTTGTTCGTTACCGTCTTCGTCTATTATAAAGACAGATTTAAATTTGACAGGGTAAGGGGTCCAAAAGGAAGGTGTAGTCAAGTCCTTAATAAAAGCACTTACAATTCGGGACAAAAAAATTTCTTTTGTTAAATCATCTGCAACTATGTGGAACAATTCTAAATATTCCGCAGTACCCATTACATAACCATAAAATGTTTTCAGAGCTGAAGGTGATATTTTTAGTATTTTTAAAACCCATCTTTTTGATTTTTCATTCACATCTATTCCTATTTTTGATTTAAAAAATTTAAACAAATCCATATTGATGAATTTTTGCCCATAAACACTGTTTAAAAATATGGACCTGTTATAAGTATGGAGATCTAACTGAATTTCACGGTATTCAAGCCAGTCCGCAAAACTAAGAAATTCTAATAAGACTTCAAAATAAACTTCAAGATCATTAACAAGCCAATGTTGGTAACCAGATGGGCCTCTTCCGCTTTTTTGAGGCATGGGTTCACTCTCAATTATTTTATCTTCCCTCATATCCTTTAAAATTTTAGATAACATCGGATCAGTTAACTTTTCAAGATTCATCTCTTCTGTCTCTAGCGAATATTCTTGTTGAAATCTGAAGAAATAAGTACTGTTAATTTTTTTGAGAAGAGACTGTGTATCCCATTTCTTACCATTCAAAAGTGTTTTTATCACGAGAAATCTTCTTAAACTAGTTTTTATTCCCTTTTTCAATTTAATCACTGTTAATTTCCTTATGGATGTCCATTATAAATACTTACCTTTATTTTAAAAACCGCAAATATTTACCCAAAACAAAAAAAGGGCAAATATTTACTAATTTAATGTTTTAATGTAAAAAAAATCTTTAAATAATAAATAAACATACTCAATCATCAAACTCAACTAATGGAGGTACTTATGGTGGAATTAGATACAATGAAGATTCAAAAAACGAATGGATCCTATTTTGTATATATCCCAAAAGTTTGGGTAAACGCAATGGATCTTAAAAAAGGTGATAAACTCATTTGGAGTGTTGAAGAAGGAAATCATGGAATTCTCATATTAAAAAAAATGATTGAGGGATAAATAAATGTCTAAAGAACTCAATGATGTCCTAAAACGTTCTTACATTTTTTGGAAAGATGATCCATGCCCTCCAGTTCCTTTAGATCTCATTAAAGAATACTTAGAACTTGAAGGGGTGTCTTTAGAGGATGAATTGGCACAAGCAGTGTTCGTAGAAACAAAACTAAAAGAAGAGGCGAAATAATGGTTAAAAAAGACATTAAAACTATTTGTATGAGAATAGATAGGCGTTTATTTGATTTATCCAAACTAATTATTTCAAATAGAACAAAGGATTATGAAAATTATTTACAGAGGAAGTTAATGGTAAGGGATAAATCTGCTTTCCTTCGCGATGAAATTGAAAAACACGAAAGTATAATTGGAGAATTAGAAGTGGAGTACAATATTGAGATTGAACTTCAAAAAGAGGAAGAAGAAAAGATTAGAAAGGATGGAACTATCTTAGATTCTTGTATTGGTACTGTAATGAAAATTATTGATAATGAAGGCATAATTGGATTAGATAGGTTAGAAGAAATAGCAAATTTTAAGGGGATTAGTGTTTCAGAGCTTAAAAAAGCAATGCCAGAGGAATATAAGTCAAAATTTGTTAATTTCCATCCACAATATAAAGATAAAAACAAATTATCAGGGATGGGTTAAAATCTCAAAATAAGTCATTATTTTCTTTTATATATTGTATATATAATATATATTGTATATACTTTTATTATTATAGTGTATGTTGGTTAGAATCACAGAATAAGTCTTTATTCTCTTTATTGTAATATATTAAAACAACTCAATATTTCTAATAGTTTTAGCTAAAAAAGATGGAATATTGTTACTACTACTTTTTACTACTTAGTAGTAAGTATTTAGAAGTTATATCAAACGAAAAATACTTATTTTAGTTAAACAAAGGATTATTTAGTGAGATGACCCATTGCTCACATGTTAATCCTCAACCTGGGAACATAACATCATTTCGGTTGGGGATTAATCATTTACGATTATTTTTACCATAAAAATTAATAGTGGTAATTTGGAACTGGAGATGAATACTATAATTTCCCATAATTAGATTGATACTGGAAAATGATTATTATGGTAACCCAGATTTACTCTAAAGAAGAAATACAAACTAGAAGAGATATTATAATGTCTTTTATGGCTAGGGGAGTTGTAAGTCCTGCTAAAATATTACAAATTGAAGGGATACCTTCTCTTTATGAAAAGTACAAGAAACCTTATCATGAAGTAGTTAGGGATATCACAGCTATAAAAAAAGCACTGACAAAAAGAGCAGAAATAGAGAGAATTAGGGACGAGGCCACTTTACTTTATATAATAGAGTTAGAAGAAGGCATACGCCAATTATGGGAGAAGTTAGAGGAATTAGAAGGCACATCTTTAGTAAACGCATTTAAAACATTATCTGATCTATATACTAAAAAAGCCATTGCCTCTGGTGTAACAATGGAAACACTGACTTTAAAACATAGCGGAAAAATTGAAAATGAACATAATGGTAATGTAAATGTTACAAATTTAATCACTGATCCAGATTTTATCACAGCTAAACGAGAAGCTATGGACAACTATTACTATAAAAAACGGGAAAAACAGGGAAATTAACCCTTTTAAGGCTCTCATATTTTTATATAAATGAAAAGTACTAATTTAAGACTCATATTAAGTCACTTTATTCTAATAATATCCTTTTATTAAAAACATAGTTCCCAGGTTTGAACCCATAATAATCAAAGCTTTTTGTATTTTCATTGGGTTAGATTTTTTTATCATCAACTCTGGATAATTTAATGTCGGGTATGGGCCTAAGTCACTAGTCCTTAAAAATTCTTTAAAAAATCCCAAAGATAAACAGCATTATAATTCTTTAAAAAGTAAATATGTCATTAAACTAGATTAATTTGATTAAAATAGGCATATTAAAATCCGTAAATAGTTAAAAATATGGGATATGGCCATATGCTGGAATATTATGTTTAAAATAACAGTATGAAAATGGCAATAGTCCTTAAAAATAGGACCCAAATACTATTCTACTAATTGAACTCTTTACTTTTTGGACATTTCATGATCCTTAGAGTAGTATAAAAAATAAATATTAATATTTATATATTACATAATACTAAGAAGTTAATGATTCCATGATTCAATTGTTTTTGGTCATTTTTGAGAACCCCCTCAAATTAACATAGAATCCTGGAAACATTTTTCTTTCTTTTTAAGTTCTCAAAATTTAAAATATCCAAAAAAAACCATTGGGGATAATTAAATCTTATGGGGGTTGAATAATGCGTTTAAGAGATGTTAAACGATTTAAAGGAGTTATGACTGGTAAAACTATTAAACCAGTAGATGATAAGAGCATGGTCGGTTTTACTAAAGGGGATAAAGTTATTGTTTTTCACTTAGAGGATTTTTTAATTTTTTATAATGCCATGGATAAGGCCATCCATGGAACCCCTGAAGAGATAGAACAATTAGATAATAAGATATCTAGTATAAAAAGGAAGTAAGGTCATGATAGTTTTTAAAGAGGGAAATAAGGTAATAACACAAGTTAAAACAGGTAGAACTATAGTGTATCATAACAGAATCTTAATTGATCCTCCTATGTTTATTGAGGAGGGAAAAGATGTTATGATTTTCACTGATAAAAACGTGGACGAGTTCCAAAAACATTTTACAGATCAATTAAAGGAAACTCTTTTAGATAGTTTAAAAACTAAAGAAAGCTATATTGAACACATTAAATTGACTATTAAAAAAATAAATGAACTAAAAACTGAAAATAATAACCTAAAGAGGCTTAATAAACAATTAAGTGAAACAATCATTCAACTTAAATGATCTTCATTAAAAATTACTTTTTTAATTTTTCTTTTCTTGGTACTTCGTAAAATCCACATATAACGAAGTTTAATAAATATTTATTAAATATTTAATAACTATTTAATAACTATTTAATAACTATTTAATAACTATTTAATAACTATTTAATAACTATTTAATAAATATTCAATAAATATTAAATAAATAGTCAATAATTATTTAATAAATATTCAATAAATAATTAATAAATATTTAATAAATATTAAAAAATAACACAAAATTTTTATACATTTACAAATATATCATTTTTTTGTGAAAAGATGACAGAACCAAAAAAAAGGGGAAGACCAAAATCTAAGCAACGAATGAAGCAAATAACGATAAAATTACCCCTACCATTATTGGAAGAGTTAAAAGAATTATCAGAAAAGAGTTACATTTCAAGGAGTTTTCATATTAGGCAAGCCGTAATAGAATATTTAGGGAAACAAGATATGAATTATATTAAAAATGATATCGGAAGTAAATTTAAGAAGGGGTAAAATGAGTGATGATTCTATCTCCAAATTTTCGGAGCAGATACAAAGAGGAATTGATACAAAATTAATTGAGATTTCTGATAATAAATTGAATAACACTCTTAAAATAAAATACAATTGTTCAAACAAATATGAAACTCACTATAAGAATGATTCTGAAGAGGAAGTTAGAGCTGCATTTTTTGTGGAATTAATTTTAGATTATAATTACCTTAAAGAAAGAATAAAAATAGAAACTAAGACTTCTACACGAATTCCATCATATATGGCAGATATAGTAGTTTATGAGGATGATAAGTTAAGTGATCCTTTTCTTGTTGTTGAGTGTAAGAAAGATGGAATAAGTGATGCGGAGTTTAGTCAGGCAATTGAACAAGTTTTTGACAATGCAAATCGTTTAAATGCTTGTTATGCTGTTGTAGTTGCAGGAACTAAACGAAGAACTTTCAATTATCATGATTACAAAGCCATTGAAAGAATCAAGAACATTGTTTCGGATACACCAAGAGATTATAGAGAACCTCCAACCTATAAATATGTTAGAGGAGGAACTGAGGACATTAAAAGTGTTCCTAAAGGTGAATTGATCCGAATTTTAGAAAAATCACATGATACCGTGTGGCAAGGTGGTAAATTAGCTCCTACCGCAGCATTTGATGAGATTTCTAAATTATTATTCTGTAAACTTAAGGATGAAAAGGATACAATTGATGGGCAAGCATATAAGTTTCAAGTAGGATCTGGGGAAAGTTATGAAGATGTATCCAGAAGAATAAATTCAATTTATTACAAAGCACAAAACGCAGAACCCGAAGTTTTTGCAGATGATATCAAATTGGGATCTGAAGTAATATATTCAATTGTGGAATATATAGAAAGTTTAGATTTAACTGAAACTGATTTAGATAGCAAAGGCATAGCATTTGAGATGTTTATGGAAGAATTCTTTAGGGGAAAAATGGGTCAATTTTTTACTCCTCGTGAAGTGATTAACTTTTGTGTTGACATAATAAAACCCAGACCTAATGAGTTAATTTTAGATCCTGCTTGTGGAAGTGGTGGATTTTTGTTATATGGAATGTACCATATTCGAAATTATGCCAAGAATAATTTTAAAAACGAAATTAAAGCAAGGGATGTATGGCGCGATTTTGCAAAAAATAATATTTTTGGAATTGAGTTAAATGATCAAATAGCTAGAGTATGTAAAATGAATATGTTTCTTCACGAAGATGGTCATGGGCACATAATTAGTACTGACGCATTACAAGAGTTCAATAAACTTCAAGAATTTGGTAAAAAATTTGGACCCAACCAATTTGATATTATTTTAACCAATCCTCCCTTTGGTGCCTCTGTTAAAAAGAATGAGAAACCTTATTTGGAGCTTTATGAACTTGGAAAGAAGAATAGGCAAAAAACGGAAATATTATTTATTGAAAGATGCATTGATTTCCTTAAACCTGGAGGTAGGATGGCAATCGTTTTACCTGATGGAATTTTGACTAATAGTTCTCAAAAAGATGTTAGAAAATATCTAATGGAAAAATGCCAAATATTAGCAATAGTTTCACTGCCCCAATTTGCATTTTCGCACTTTGGAGCTGGTGTAAGAAGTTCATTATTATTTTTGAGGAAATACACTGACAATGAGACTCCAAGAAATTATAAAATTTTCATGGCTATCGCAAATACGATAGGTTACGATCCAACTGGAAAGAAAGTTAAAGAAAATGATTTAAAAAAAATTATTCCTGAGGAATATAACAAATTTTTGAAGGAGGAAAGTGATTATAACGGATTAAATAAGGTAGAGGATAAAAATGGTTGAATGTTTCTCGATTAATTTAATTGATGTTGAATCTAGATTGGATCCTAATTATTATAGGTTAGAATTTCTTGAAATAATGGATAGATTTAATGATAGTGAATTTCAATTTAAAACCCTTAAAGAGATTTCTTCTAAAATAAAAAGTGGATCCACTCCAAAATCTGGGGGTCCAGCGTATGTTAATGCTGAGAATGGAATTCCATTCATAAGGAGTGGGGATATAAATGAATATAATAGTATCAATTTCAATAAAATTTTATATATTAAACCCGAAGTTCATAATAATAGTTTAAAAGGATCTAAATTAAAAAAAGGGGATTTGTTGATAGCTCTTGTTGGTGCAACTATCGGCCAAGTTTCTGTTTATAATGATGAAAACGAAGCAAATATCAACCAAGCCTTAGCATTAGTTAGATTAAATGAAGAGATTAATCCAGAATATGTTAAAATCTTTTTGTTATCAAAATTAGGGCAATTACAATTGAATAGAATAAAAAGGCCTGTTGCAAGAGCTAATATTAATTTAGAAGAAATTGGGGGTATTAACATTCTGTTGCCTCCAATTGAGATTCAAAACGATATTGCTCGAAAAATGGAAAATGCCTATAAAACTAAAAAAGAAAAAGAAAGTAAGGCATTTGAAATTTTAAATTCAATGGAAGATTTTCTATTTCAAGAATTGAAAATTAGAATTCCTAAATCTCGTGAGAAGATGACATTTGTTGTTGGAAGTGATGATATTGAAGGAAGATTAGATCCTTTTTATTATAAACCACTTTTTAATGAGTTGTATTCTGAATTAATAAATAATGAATCATTGAATACTAAAAAATTTGGGACAGAAATTGAAAGCATAATAAATGGGATGGATTATCGTGAATTCAGTGATATTGGCCTTAATTATTTGAGAGTCAGCAATATTAAACCGTTTGAGATAGAATATAGTGATGTTAAAAAAATTAATTTACCTATAACGGATATTAAAAAGGATATCCAGTTAAAAAAAGGTGATATTTTACTTACAAGGAAAGGGACTTATGGTATTGCTGTTTGTGTTAATGCGGATTTAGATGATATTATAAGTTCTGAAATTTTTAGGATAAGACTTAAACAAGACATTAATAAAAAATATGTTGAAATAGTTTTAAATTCGTCCATCGGTAAATTACAATTTGATAGGAATAAAATAGGGGCGATAATGGGTAGTTTATCTCAAGAATCTATTAAAAATCTTTTACTTCCTGTTCCACCTATTGAAATTCAAGAAAATATAATAAAAGAATTTTCGTATAAAATGAGTGAATCAACTAAATTACAAGAAGAGGGCAATAAATTAATATTTGAGACTAAAAATGAAATTGAACTAATACTGGGTGTTTAGATGGTTTCTGTTTCTTATCAATTATTATTCGAAAAATCAGAACTTAAAGATCCTAAAATGATTTTGAATGATGCGTTGGATAACATCACTATCGAGATCGATAAAACTATTTTTGAAGAATGTATTCAAAGTCAATATTCAAAAGACATTGGGGAAAAAATGATCTTTTTATGTTTCAAAATTGATTTGGATGAAGAGTTGGATGAAGATTTGAATGATGATCTTATTGATGAGGTAATAAGCTCATTTAACGATGAGTTGAAGAGTAATGAGATAGAAGCTATTTTTAAATATTATGATAATGATTTGGGTAATGAATTGAAGAAATATCATTCTAAAATTTTTGAAATCGAGATGAAAATACGTGAAGTAATTTCATTCATTTTAATTGATACTTATGGTAATGATTTCTATGATTTATTTAAGGAAATAAATATTGGTAAATTTCAATATCCCAAAAAAAGGATGGTAAAAGTGGAATATGAACAAAATGTGCTTAAATCTAATGAAAGCATGAGAAAAGACTATTTAAGCACATTTTTTGAGAATGAATCTTTTTATTTAAATTTTGGTCAATATCAAAAATTATTACAAACAAAAACACTTCAACAAGGTGATCTATTTAAAATTGCTCGTTTTTCTAACACATACGAAGATTTTCAAAAAAATATAGTTGATAGGGGTATTAAAGAAGATCTGTATATAGAATTTTTAGAGGATGTAAAACTACTTTTAGATGATATTGAACCCTTAAGAAATTGTATAGCACATAATCGGACTTTAACAGAGTCAGAATCAGGTAAATTAACTGACATTCATAAAGAATTAAATAAGAAGATTGAAGTTTTTAATAATGCTTTAGAAAAAGAGGGAATTCTAAAAATATACTCTTAATGTCATAATATTAATTAGGGAGTGGTTAAATTCATGTAAATAATTGCATAGATTTATAGATTATACACAATTTTTCCTTAGGTGTTAGTAGTTTTCCTTTCCATAGATATGGGGTTCTTCGTTATGATCTAAATTTTTAATTGTCTCTTTAGAATAAATAATAAATGTCAAAAATATCTTGAACTTCAATAAAAAGGTGATGGTATGGATATAGTTGGAGTGACACATCCCGTACCCACAGAATATGCAAAAAGAATATATAACAAAGGAAAAACCGTTTTTGTGGGAAGGCGATGTTTGTGTAGAATACATATTGGAGAAAAGTTTGTTATATATGAATCTCAAGGAGCTAAAGCCTACACGGGCTGGGCAGATATAAAATTCATAGGTAAAATGAAGCCTACTAATATTTTAAGGAATTATGGTACGAATTTAATGTTAAATCAAGATGAACTTAGGGAATATTCCAAAGGTAGGAGTGAAATGTCTGTTATTGAATTTGAAAATTTTGAAAAGTTTTCTAAACCTGTAAAACCAGATCATTTTGTCACTGTTGCAGGTAAATATATATATGAAGATGAATTTGGTTTAATCCAAAGAAACAAAGATTAATTTATTATTAAGTAAGTACTATTCATAATTCAACAAGACCAAGAACAGTGGTTAGTCTTTTTTGATAATCGACATTTTGCATTTTCCTATAAAATTCTCCAAACACTTGTATAGATCCTGATTCATCACTTAACCCTTTTGCTAATATTCCCATTAAAATGGCTTTTTCTTCCTTGGGATATGTTAAAATGATGTCTATTACATGTTCAAACTCTTTATCAGGGCTTTTGATACTATTAAGTTGATTTTTGTAGCCTCCTTCTTTTAGAGCTTCTTTATCATCCCAATAACCATATTTATCAATTTTAAGAGTATAAACTGAATGTGTCAATATCTTATTATCAAAAGAGGAATAGGTTTTATAATAACTATTAGATACATCATTCCAAATATCATCAAATTGAAAAGAAGAAAATGGATAAAACCATATTTTTAAATTGGGATAATTTTTATATTTGTCAAGCAAAATCAGAATTGAAGCCATATGTTCAATAATTTCTTTTAAATCATACTTAAAGTAATCTTCTTCTTCAAAAGATCTTTTTTCTTTCTCTATTTGCAAATCATCATAGTCATACGACATATCGTATCGTTTTCTTTCATCTCTCTCTTCAACCTTATCTATAATGTATTGAATTTCACTCCAAACAGTGTCATACGACTCAACATCTTCATCAACACTTTCGACATAATAATATCTTATATATGCCTCTTTATCTTTTTCTTCTAAATCTGTTATCATATCTTGGATATATTCAAAGAATCTGAAGTTAGAAAACATATCTTCAAGCTGATCAGGGGTTTCTGAGAAAGTTCCATTCTCAAGAATACTCCACCGATAAAAATAGAAAGTTTTTAAATCCTCCAATTTATTCTTGAATAGTGATCTAATATTTTGATATGCGCGGTTACTTTTAGTTAGATTTTTTAATAATTCTAAAATGTCCGGACGAGTAAGCCTTTTTGAGGAATCAAAAACTAAAGGATCTGATTTGAATGCCTGTTTTGTTCTCCTAGAATCCATAGAAGGATCATAACTAACAATCATTATTTTCTCTTTTTCTAAAAGTTTTATTAACGAACGATCATATGCTTTTTGAAAATGTTTTGGCACTTCTTTACCAAGTGAATCCAAAACTTTATTTTTCAACTCTTTCCCACTTTTGACACCTTTTATAAGCTCTTTTTCTATTAAATTGTCTATTTGATACCCAGTTCTACCTAATATTTTAACATCCACCCAGCTATTTTTCTAATAGAAATAAAAACTGCCATAAATTACTTTCATTTTTTCCAACAATATAAAACTAACTAAAGTAAATGTAGAAAATTTGATAATTTCAAAAAAAAATGTGAACACTTGAAATTTGAGTAACTCAGAAAAATCAAAAAGGATTTTTCTCAGAATCATTTTTATCAAAACTTCATAGATTCTATGTGGATAAAACTGAGAAAGGATTGCTATGCATCTTTCTAAAATTAAAATAGGTGATAAAAATGTAATTAAATAGGCGGCTTAATGAATCAAGTATTAAGTGAATAAAAATGAATGGGGCCCATTAAGGGGCCTGAATATAATCAGTTAGTGCGAATAATAGATTATTTTTCAGGCATATAAAACTTTACATATATGTAAAAGTCACATCTTCCCTAGCGAGAGCTCCAAAGGAGGAATTATGAATTTTAAAGGAATAATATGTTCAATTAAAGATATATTTAATCTTATGTTCACTATATTGAACATTATAAGAATGTTAGGTTTTTTATGACCATGATTGAGGGCACGGAAATTAAAGGGAATGGGTTCGCAGAAAATCAAACCTCATTCATTTTTTTAATAATCTTAAGGATATATAAATTATTAAATTCACGATAGTTGCCCACATTTTTCCATAATTAATGAAAATTATATTTTATTACCTATTTAATGTGTATGCAATGATACTTATTATTTGTAATTATATCTTGTACTGATTATTCACTTAAAACGCTTCATTAAATTAGAAGATGTTTGAAAATCACGATAAATATCTTGGCTTAATGAGTGAATTATGTAAGGTTTTTTTCAATAAATAATCATTCCAAAAATAAAAGTTAATTGGACTAGGTAATGATATTAAAATTCAGTAAGTTAAATGAGTTTATAACCCATGTTTACAGAAATGCTCAAATGATTGACCTGTCCATTTAACCGTATCACATTTGAAAAATCTTTCATAACTTGATTTTATTTCTTTTTTTTCAGAATTATTAATTATGTAAATTTCAGGATTAGAATTTCCATTAATTTCTGCCTTTTTAAGAAGATATTTAATATGGATATCTGCATCTGGAAAAGAATAACCGCAAAAATAGATTCTTTCAGCATTTTTTAATGAATCTTCCATTTTATACCATATTTCCTGCAGATACCTATTTGACATAACCTTGAAAAACGAAGGTGGAATTATAATTGGAATAATTTTACTTCCACAAACTTCACAGTCTATTGGTTCATAAAATAATTTCACAGCTCCTTTTTCTTCTGGCGTTAATGTTGTTGATATGCATGTTGGACAATAAAGCCAATTTAAGGAGCCATGGGGTTTGTAAAGGTGAACAGCTTTTTCGGGAAGAGGTCTTTTCCAAGGATCCTCCTCATAATTGTTTTCAAAATTCGTAAATTCAATTCCATAATCTAAATCCAAATCATAATTTTCATGCATACGTGTCAGCGTATTATCCAGAATAATATCATAATTCAAACTAATAAAATCAGTTTGCCAAATTTCATTCTCTTCTATTAATCTTTTTGTCAGTATCTCATGGGATTTGTTTTTTGGTTTACTTTTTATTTCTTTGTCTATAGTAATGGCGATTAAGAATATTAAATCTTCTTTAATCTGTTGAATTTGAGGATTATTGTGGTATAATCCATAATTTTTGAAACTCTCCTCTCTATTTAATGATAATTCAAGAATTCCTAATATCTCTTCAAATTCTGGAAAATTAATCTCCTCTAAATTGTTTGTAACATCAATTGCGAAAAAATCTTTGAAAAATTTAGTTAATCTTTCATTCATTTTTTGTTCATAGGGGCTAGTCGTTTCTAAGGAAAAATATTTCTCAAATAATTGACTTTGTAAAGGTGCATTTTTAGATGTAGATGCTCCTGCCCCAAGAAAAATAACGTTTTCTGCCATTTAACCCCCTCTTTTTGATCTCATTATATTCATAACAGACATTTTTAATTTAATTTATATTATTTTTTTTTAGTAGATAAATTAAGTTGTGTTAATATTTTCAATACAAAAATTTTTAAAAAATATAATGCCCATGATTTAATATTATGAGATCAATGAACCAATGAATACAAATTTCATTTAATCCTCATCGCCGTAAAGATTATATATTAAAAGAGGCCGAACTATGCATATTGATAAAAAAACGAGTTATGTGTTTATAGTAAATAAAACTAAGGGCACCAATCTGGGAAATGCAGATGTAGCCAACAGTTTTTTCTCCCGTTTCAAGGGATTAATGTTAGTTAAAAAGTTAGAAAGAGCTCTTATTCTAAAATTACCATCAGATCGGAGTCGAAGGGCCTCGGGTATTCACATGTTCTTCATGCGCATACCTTTAGATGTTGTATTCGTTGATTCTGCTATGAAAGTGGTGGATACTGTCACCCTAGATCCATGGACCACTTACACTCCCGTAGCACCGGCCAGGTATGTTATTGAGCTGGAAA
The DNA here is from genome assembly GCF_000302455.1 of Methanobacterium formicicum DSM 3637. Lineage (NCBI taxonomy): Archaea > Methanobacteriati > Methanobacteriota > Methanobacteria > Methanobacteriales > Methanobacteriaceae > Methanobacterium > Methanobacterium formicicum. The sequence goes on along the minus strand of NZ_AMPO01000001.1, from coordinate 201,819 downwards.
AGGGTAAACTAACTGAATCAAATACTCAAATAGGGGATGAACTTGATTTCACCTGTGAAATTGCATGAATAACTAAGTATGATGAAGACAGTGTGTTATTATACAGTGTGTCATTATCTACAGTGTGTCATTATCAGTTCAGATGAGTGAGAAATAAGGATCAGTGGATAAAAATTCACAGGAATAAAAAGAAAATCAGGCCATAACATGGGGGGATAATATTGCAGTTTAGGGTAAAAATTATTGATTACGGATTTTCCGAGAGCTTAAAAAAATATTACGTGACTTACAAAGTAACAGGACTTAATAAGGAAGAGTTACGTAAACTGGGGGGGCTTCTAGAGGATCCAGTTACGGTTAAGGAAAATGAATTGTATATGAATGTTTATTTTGAAGAGGAGTACTTCCCCTTTGGTACTGGAGATTCAAAAAATCGTTTGGACGATTATCTGGCAAGAGAAGAGCTAGAGATGACTGCATACTTATTTGATTTGATGGATGATTGAAAATCGTTTTATAATTTTTCTATTTTTTCTATCCTTTTTACTACTTTTTTCCTATCCTTATTTTCTATACTTTTCAATAATCAACCTTTTTCATCGCTAGTTTTTTAAATATCCGGCCAGGATTTGCCTTCTTCCTGCTCAACAGAGGGCAATGAATAATGAAGTTGTGTGAAAAGCCATTCACCATCAATTTTAAGGACCACCGCAGTTAGGCGACCTGGAAGATAAATATCATGACCATCTACTCTGGTATCCATTGTCATGTGAGCTGACAACCAGGCTACATTGTCAGAAAATGAAACTGAAACCTTCCTGAACTTAACCTGTATATTATCTGCTTGCTTGAAATCTCTTTCAAAACCGGATCGAATGTTATCATAGCCTCTGATCCATTCATCATATCCAGTTCCAATTAATACCAGATCATCACGGTCTGCAAAGAGTTTTAAAATGCTATCAAGATCTTTCTCGTGATAGGCTTGAACATATTTTTCCAGAAGATCAAGTACTTTTTGTTGCACATTATCTGCCATGTTTATCATTCCTAATTGATGCAGTATCATTCCTAGCCAGGTATCATTCATATCCACTATCATTTCTATGCGTAAATTGTTCCTGCAATGATATTCCTAATTAGGTAGCGTCATTCATCATGCTCCTTCCTAATTATGCATATAACAAAATATTCACAGGGTGTTATAACTATTTAAATACGATTTTTAACCTCTTTAAGGGCCACTATGGCAACTTTACGAACCACTGAGTTTTCATCTTCAGTTGCCTTCTGTAAAACATCCACAGCGCGCTCGTCACCTATCATGGAGAGACTGATAGCAGCTCCGTATCTCACGTTAGCTTTTTCATCATCCATGAGCCTAATCAAAGGTTCTACAGATTTTTCATCTTCAAATATTCCCAGAGAAAGTGCAGCAGCCTCTCTAACATGCCAATCCTCATCTTCCAGGGCATTTATTAAAGGTTGCACTGCGTCAGGTTCACCAACTTCTCCTAAAAGTTCAGCGGCATCTTCACGAACCTTCCAATCATCACTATTTAGTTCTTCCACAAGAAAATCAATTCTTTTATGTTCTTCCACCAAATTTATACCCCCTTATTGACTTTCATCACCTAATTTTAACTTTGGTCAAGATTTTGTTGATAATAATATGTTTTTGATCCTTAATTAATTAGAAGATCTGGGAAATTTAAAGACAGGAAAATGAAGAAAGATAGGAATAAAAAAGTATTAAACTGATTATTAGTTTTCATGTCAGAAAACAATTTAAAAAAATTAATTGGTTATTTTAAAATTAATTAAAAATGAGTCAAAATTTCTGATGGATCTTTTAAGACTTCCACTCCTTCCAGCTGGTGCAATTTCCGGGTGTTTTCCACGTCAATTTCACGCATGTGTATGGTGATGATGCTACCCCCACTCACCGCCCCGTAGGGACACGCAAGTTGACATGCAGCACAACCCTGACATTTCAGGAGGTTTATCTCCACTCCCGGGGTGATGGCATCTGGAGGGCATGCAGCTGCTGCCTCGCAAGTAGAACAGTTCTGACACAGATCCAGCTCCAGTTTAGAGGGGAGTACGGTTTCCAGGTCTCCGGATTCCATATCTACCGGTACCAGCAGGGTTTTTATTTTTCCTTTACCTGATTGGGCTACTGCATTGGTCACCAGGCTGTCTGCGATTCCGTGCACCAGTTTGGCAATGGTGTTGGAAGTGGTGGGGGAAACAATCAACAGGTCATATCTTCCCAGGGAAAAACGACCGGATATGGGATAACTCCACATCTGGTCTTTTTCCAGAACCAGTTCCTGATAATAACCGCCGGTAACAGCTTTAACACGGTTAAAAAGACCGTACATCTTCAGCACTTCTTCACCAGCACCTGAAAGCAGCACAGTGACCTGATGTTTCCCTGCAACTTTTTCCAGTGTTTCCACACTTTCCAAGAGCAGGTGGCCGGCTCCGGTGAATGCCCAAGCAATTTTCATAACTATCTTTTTGTTAATCAATGATTTACCTATTGTCGACTATTTCAAAACTTAATGTTGAATATTTATATCATCATCCATCTTTGGATCATCCTTCCTTTATTTCATGAGCTAATTCTGGATATAAAATTTAATTCTTGATATAATCCATGGATTATTTTCTGATGATATTCAAAGTTTCTGATGATACTCCAATTCTTTTTATGATGAATTAATCAACATTAATTAAAATTCTATGTAGTCGTAGGCTCTTTCACCACGGAAAGCATAATGTACAGTGTCGAAAGAACTTATAAATTCAGATACTTCATTTTTAGCATCTTTACCATCAACAGCTACCTTTCTTATAAGTTCAGCAACTTCTGGCATGTGTGATTCCTTTAATCCACGTCGAGTTAACTCTTGTGTTCCTACCCTTATGCCTGATGGGTCATCGGAGCGGTTAACATCATCCCAAGGCAATAAATTCTTGTTGAGGATTATATTGTTTGCTTCCAAGTCTTTAGCCATCTTTGATGCTTTTCCAATGTTGGAGACATCCATGGCCACCTGATGGGATTCAGTGAATCCCAGATCCTCACATAGTACGTTGAAGCCTAGTTCATGGAAACTCTGAGCCAGTGCCTTGGCGTTTTTAATGATCTGCTGTGCATAGGCTGCTCCGAACTCTGCCATTTCTGCAGTGGCTATACCAAGGGCAGCTAAGTGATGCAGGTGATGGTTACTTACCACACCGGGGAAGACAGCATCATCAATTTTTTTGCTTAATTCTTCTTTACAAAGAATTATACCTCCTTGGGGTCCAGGGAATGTCTTGTGGGTACTTCCCACCAGTAAATCTGCTCCTTCTCTTAATGGATCCTGGAACTGGCCTCCAGCAATGAGTCCCAGAACGTGTGCACCATCGTACATTACTTTGGCTCCCACTTCATCTGCTGCTTCTCTGGCTTCTTCCACAGGGTGTGGGAAGAGGAATAAACTACCACCTAAAAGGACTATTTTTGGTTTACGGGTGAGTATTTCCTTTTTCATGGCGTCAGCGTCTATGTTCATGTTTTTTTCATCAAAGGGGTGGGGTGATACTTTGAGTCCTCTGATACCCGCTGCACTAACATTGGCGTGACTGATATGACCTCCTACTGGAACTTCCAGGGCCATCATACCATCACCGTGATTGGCTAATGCGAAAAAAGATCCCATGTTGGCAACTACGCCTGATATGGGTTGAACATTTGCGTGCTCTGCGTTATACAGCTTTTTGGATAGGTCAATGGTGATGTTTTCAATATCATCAATGTACTGGCATCCCTCATACAACCGGTGACAGGGCAGTCCTTCTGCATACCGGTGGGATAGGTCAGTGGCCAGTGCCTCTCTGACGCTGATGCTGGTGATGTTCTCACTGGCAATGAGATTTATACTATTTTTCATCCATTCGTGATGTTTTTTGGTGATATCCTTTATTTCCTGGGCGTATTTTTCATTACTTGACATTATTTTCCTCCCGGCCAAATCATGATGATCTTACATTAACGGGTTTGGTATAGGGATAATATAATTTAGTATAGGGAACTATAAAATTGAGGCAATATAAATACTTTCCAAATCATCCTGTCCAATGATATAAAGAAAAGTAAAATGAATTTTAAGGATTAATTTTCATTTTTCAGGGATTAGGATGTGTTTTTCTTAAAAAACGTTTTTGTTTTCATTTCTTCAAGATAATATTTGAATTTGAGTTGTTCAGATATAATGATTTTAAAAATAACTTCAGATAACTTCAGATAACTTCAGATAACTTCAGATAACTTCAGATAACTTCAGATAACTTCAAAAACGGGATTACTCTAAATATGGCTCTAAAAAATAGGATTCTCTCTAAAAAATTGGACCATAAAAATAAAAAAAGGTTAAAAAAGGGGGTTACCCTTATTTACCTGGGTTCATAGCAGCTTCGATCTGAGCGAAGATCTGGCTGGTTCGGAAGTGCTGCTGATCCATTGCACCGGATGGGCAGGCACCTACACAGGTTCCGCATCCTTTACACAGTGCAACGTTAATGCTTGCTTTTTCATCCTTCCTTTCAATTGCTCCGTATGGACATAGTTCTAAACAGACTTCACATCCACCGCAGACATCGGAGTTGACCACTGCAATGATCGGTTCAATTTCCACTTCACCTTTAACCATTGGTATTGCTGCTCGGGCAGCGGCACCAGAAGCCTGGGCCACAGCGTCAGGAATATCTTTAGGTCCTTGAGCCACACCTGCCAGGTAAACACCGTCAGTGAGGGTGTCAACTGGTCGTAGTTTGGGGTGAGCTTCCATGAGGAATCCGTCAGCAGATTTGGATAGACCGATGGTCTGTCTGAGTTCTTCAGATCCTTCTGGTGGGGTTAGTCCAACAGAGAGAACAACCATGTCGTAGTTGTATTCAGTGACTTTACCCAGTAAACTGTCTTCTGCACGGATGGTCAGGGTTTCGTCTGGGTTAACCAGGACGTTAGCTGGTCGTCCGCGGATGAACTTGATACCGTATTTTTCCTGGGAGGTTCTGTAGAATTCTTCGAATCCTTTACCGAATGCCCTGATATCCATGTAGTAAATTGCGACTTCGGTGTCAGGTTCGTGGTCTATGATGAGCTGTGCGTTTTTCATAGCGTACATACAGCACACACGGGAACAGTATGGTTTGTGGATCTGTTCGTCACGGCTACCCACACACTGGATGAAGGCCACACTTTTTGGGTGTCCACCGTCAGATGGTTTTAAGACTCTACCCATGGTAGGTCCGGATGCGTTGATGAGTCTTTCCAGTTCTAGGCCGGTGATGACGTTTTGAGCATCTGCGTAGGAATATTCCTTTTTCTCAGTTGGGTTGTATGGGTCGTAACCGGTAGCTACGATGATAGTACCCACGTCGATTTCGATACGTTCTGCTTTTTGTTCGTGGTTAATTGCTCCGTTACCACATGCCTGATCACAGAGTTTGCAATCGATACAGTAATCTTTGTCAATTCTGGCCACCAGAGGTACAGCTTGAGGGAATGGAATGGAGGTTGCTTTGACCATACCCATACCTTCATCGAAGTAGTTGGGCATTTCTATTGGGCAAACTTCGGAACAGCTTCCGCAACCGGTACAGATATCTTCATCAATGTATCTTGGTTTTTTCTCAATTACTACGTTGAAGTTACCAATGTAACCGTGAACTTCTTTCACTTCAGCAAAGGAGATGAGTTCGATGTTTTCGTGTTTTGCAGCATCCACAGTCTTAGGAGCTAGAATACACATGGAACAGTCAAGGGTAGGGAAAGTTTTATCCAGCTGGGCCATTCGTCCACCGATGGTGGGTTGTTTTTCCACCAGGTAGGTTTTGAATCCCATATCAGCCAGGTCGAGTGCAGACTGGATACCAGCCACTCCTCCACCTATAACTAGAGCTTTGTTATCCACTTTAACCTTGGATGCTTCCAGTGGTTCCAGGAGTCGGGCCTTAGCAACAGCCATTCGGACCAGGTCTTTGGCTTTTTCAGTTGCTTTTTCAGGTTCACCCATGTGCACCCAGGAGTCCTGCTCCCTCAGGTTTGCAAATTCGAATAAGAACTGGTTAAGTCCGGCTTCCCTGACACACCTTCGGAAGGTGGGTTCGTGAAGTCGTGGTGAACATGCTGCTACTACTACTCTGTTAACTTTACCGTCTTTAACATCCTGTTGGATCATGTCCTGTCCAGGGTCTGAACAGAAGTATTTGTATTCGTCGGATACTACTACGTTGGGCAGGGTTGCTGCGTATTCTTTCACTGCTTCAATATCAACGACTCCACCGATGTTGATACCACAGTGACATGTGTAGACTCCGATTTTTGGTTCTTCAGTTGTTTCTTGCTTATTTTCTTCTGCCAATTAGATCACCTATTTTTTCCACATTGTGATAGTTAACTAATCTTATGGTGTAGGGTTGTATCTATTATACGGATAAAGTTTTCTATTAAAATTTTTAAACAAGGTTTATATAGTAGAATAATATTCCATCAATTCTCATTAATTGTCCTATTTAAGAGCTTTCACTTGTTTTAATATTTTTGATCTTGAATTTTCGTATTTATGTAAGTTATTCTGCACAGAGTAGCATTCTGGTAAATAATTGTTTCTGGTTATAAGTGGATAGTAAATAGTTTTGCATTAAAATAATAATAATGGGATTATATAATCTTGATTTATATCAGTGTAGTGATTGGTAGGGATCACTCAACCTATAGTTTAAAGAATTAGGATTAGGGAATGTCTGTAGAAAAGGATTGCCAGAAAAGGAATAATTAGTAAATATATTATTACATTGATGATTATGACCATTAAAATAGTTAATAAAAAAATAAGCGGATTTTGAACTCTTTTTTTAAATAAATCTTTTTATAAATAAATAAATGGAGAATAAAGAATGATTCATTCTCCGGTAGGGGTTAATCAACAATTCCTTCGGTAACCACCTTGAACACAGCTTCCCCTTCAGGTAGGTGTGGGCTGTCCACTAAACGGGCAATACGTTTGCCTGCAAGTCCCTTTTTGAGCCATATCCTGTACGTTGAGGCGTGTCCCAGTACGTGTCCTCCAATAGCCTTGGTGGGGCTTCCGAAGAATGCATCTGGACGGGCCTGCACTTGGTTGGTTACAAAGACTGCCACGTTGTAGGTGTTTGCTATGTTCTGCAGGGTGTGCAGGTGCTGGTTCAGTTTCTGTTGTCGGGTGGCTAGGGACTCTCTTCCCACGTATTCTGCACGGAAATGAGAAGTAAGGGAATCAACAATTACCAGACGAATATTCACACCTTTTTGTATGAGTTCGTTGACCTTATCAGCCATGAGTATTTGGTGGCTGGAGTTAAATGCCCGGGCAATGTGTATTTTGCCTAGAACTTCATCTACATCTAAAGTGAAACCTTCTGCTATTTGTTTTATCCTTTCTGGCCTGAAAGTATTTTCAGTGTCAATAAAAACACATTCTCCACATAATCCTCCTTTTTCTGGGGGCAATTGCACAGTAACTGCAATTTCATGGGATATTTGGCTTTTACCTGATCCGAATTCTCCGAAAACCTCGGTTATTGCCTGTGTTTCTATTCCTCCACCAATCAACTCATCTAAACCGGTGCTTCCTGTGATTATATGGCCCACATCTTTTCTGCGTTCCATTACATCCAGGGCTGTTTCAAAGTCAATCTGTTCTGCTTTACGAGCAGCTTCAATGACTTTTTCTGCAACGCCCTCACCAATTTCGGCTTTAACACTGAGTTCTTTGGCAGTTGCTGTGGCCAGCCGCATCATATCTGCAAAACCAGCATCTCTTAATTTCTGCGCGGTTTTTTCTCCCACGTTGGGTAAATCTTCCAGTTCCACCATCTTAATCTCCTTTTTGAACTTGTTTAATTAGTTTAAATACTTTTTACAAACCGGGATGTTCTTGAATGGATTAAAAGTTAATTTATACTTTTTATTTTTCCATTACAGATACTTAAAGTTTAACATCAACCATTTTCCTGGCGTTTAAACGCACTTCCTCGTTATATTCATCGAAACTTGCATCAGCGATCACTGTAATCTGCCGACCCACCAGATCTCCCACTTTCTCTTCCAGGGATCCTTCATCTCCAGTGGTGGCAATGATCTCTTCGGCTTCGGCAGTGGTCATACCCAGAACTTCTTCTGCTGCCTTACGGAAGAAGGTGATACTTATGGTACCGGTATCATCCTCCAGCATGAGGCTGATGATCATTAACATATTTGGTTTTTTGATTTCTTCACCACAGATATCGCAGATGTAAGCATTATCCACCCAGTTAACTCTTTTGTTACAGTTGGGGCACATTTCAAACAGTATCTTGCTACCTCGAATGTCTACTACTTCTCCACTTACTTTTATACTCTGGTCCCCTTCCTCAATATCCCCAATATTCTTGGAGGGATATAATTTTCCTTCTATTTCATCCAAACTGGGAACCGATGCCTCATCTTCTTCTGGTTTGGTTATAATGGTAGTTCTGCCTACACTGAGCTCTATATTATTATTTCTAAGGTTAACACGCGGATTCTCAATTTTTACTGCTTCACCTTCTTTAAATGAGGTGTTTGCCTGATCATCCCAGAGTGAAACTCGAACCACTCCACTGTCATCGGCAATTTCCATTGAGCGAACTATACCTGTACTGCCATCACTTTTAGTGAACTGAGTGGGTTCTGCCACACTTAAAACCCTGCCGAAGAGGCTCACATCCCGGTCGCCTTCAACCAACTCATGAATCTTCTTAGTCTGGTAGATCATTGATTCAACATCTTTTAGTGATGGTAAATCTTTTATCTCCTCTTCTGTGGGTTCAATTAGTCTGGAAGTTTTGCCAACGCTGAGATCCACCTGATAATCACCAAGACGGGTGCGTGCGTTTTCAATTTTAATTGCATCTCCTTCTTTCATCGGGTATTCTGCTTTATTATCCCACAGGGAGACTCGCACCATTCCAGTATCGTCGGCAATTTCTGCAGTTCTAACCATACCTGAGGTACCATCATCTCGCTGGAATTCGTTAGGTTCATACAGATTAACCACGCGTCCAACAATATCTACTTCTTCCCCATCCTCTTCTATACTATTTAAATCGTTGATTTTCAGGGGTTTGATGTATTTGCCAACTTCATTCAGGGTATCTTTCATTTTTTGGTCTATTGGGGGGTTATTGATGAGTTTGGTGTTCCAGTTGGTGTTAACCCTGTAATTGGTACCTGAATAATCGTCGAATTCAATGTTACCTCCTATGATTTTCAGGATGTCTCCCTTTTTAGTCTCGATTTCGGTGTCTTCATTCCATAGTGTAAGGCGAATAACACCAGTGTCATCCTGTAATTCCATGGATTTCACTTTTCCAGTGGTGCCATCGTCTCTTTCGAAGGTTATGGTGTCATAAACTTTGTTAACCAGGCCCACCAGGGTCACATTCCTCATTTCATGGGCGTCTCCGATTTTTAGAATGTCTTCATGGTATTCTGGAACGTCAAATTTTCCCTTTACTATCCTCCCAATCCAGGAATGGCTTAGGGATACTTCTCCATTGCGAACTCTGCTTTGAGCTCCCAGCACCTTGATGGCATCGCCTTCTTTCAGTTCCAGATCATCAATTAGATTGGTGTCTTTGTTCCAAAGGGTGAACTGCATAGTGCCACTATCATCCTGCAGTTCCAGTGAGGCTACTTTACCATCACGGCCGTTCCTATCAAATGACCTTACCCTGGGAATTCTAATGACACGTGCAATCACATTTACTTCCATATCTCCCTTGATATCATTTAAAGGAGTTATTTTATCATTATATGGTGGTAAATTTGGATAATCAGTCGAGTTTAGCTTTTCCAGGGAGGATTGTATGTTTAGGTGGGCTTCATCATCACGGAATCCCTGTTTTATTTCCACATCATTGATTTGAACTACATCGCCCTCCTGGAATTTATCCAGTAATTTGATATTTTCAGTCCAAAAAACAACTCTTATTCGCCCAGTGTCGTCGGCAATGATTAAATTTGCTAATTTTCCTTCTTTACCTCTTTTACTGGTGAATTTTTTAACATTGGATATGCTCATTACTCGTCCCAGTAGATTTATGTGTTGTTTGCCAGTTTCTAACTCTTCTATCTTCCAAAAATCTTTTATTTCTTCTGTGGGCTCATTTTTTTCGGTGATATAATCTCCTACTACCATATGAGCTATACTAATATCGTCGATAAAGCTTACGTCTGCGTTTTCCTTTTTATATTCTTCCATCTTTTTCAAGAAGTCTTCATATGAGATTTTATCCTGAATCTTCTCATATTCGTCCTTTATCTCTTGGCTCATTTCCCTCATTTTATTCCCTCACCAATATCTCTCTTGGGTCCTATTATTAAATCATCTATTCTATTCAATATACTGGTTAGTATTACATAATATTTATATCTTATTACTATCTCGCTTACTCCTGTCCACTTGTTCCCTATATAGAATATATATGATGTGATTAGTCCGAGCTTTTGAGAAGTAATATGTCTATGGTTGTGTTTTTCATTATTTATTTAGATGGAAATTGTTGAATAGATGGTGAACTGCTAAAAATCTTTGAGCATATGGAATATTATATATAATAGTTAGTTAGATAAAACTATATAATTGGTGGAGTGAAAACCATGAATCAGGAGCTTGAACTGGTAGAATCAATGGATAAACTAAGCGATTTAATGAGAAAATTCCAAACACAACTTCGAACCGGAGATCTAAAAGAATACACCCTACGACAACTGTACTACATAGAACTTATCGACAAAAACCAGGGAATAAGTGTTTCCGAACTATCCAAAAAACTGGATGTGAAAAAATCAACGGTTTCAGTGGCCATCAACCAGTTAATCGATCTGGGAATTGTGATCAAAATTCAATCCAATGCAGATAAACGTTTTTACTCTCTGCAGTTAACACCTAAAGGCAATCAAATAATGGAAATGCACAAACAGGTTCATAAAAACACAATAAATAAAATTTCAAAGATTTTAAACCCTGAAGAGGTTGAAATTTTTGTAAAAATTGTAAACAAAATAACCATTTCTGAATTAGGGTTTTCAAAATAAGATCAAAATCCCTGATTCCCAATTGAAGTATTCAATTCCCAAATTGAAATTACCGATTTAAAATTACAGATGAAATATAGTTGCAAGGTAAATAATTCATAAATTACATTTAAAATGGAGGAAAGCACATGTCAATGACCATGGCAGAAAAAATACTGGCAAAATCAGCAGGATTAAAAGAAACAGAGGCAGGAAATATTGTTATGGCCAATATAGATGTGGCCATGACCCATGATCTAACTGGACCTTTATCTGTGGAATCCTTCCAGAAAATAGGAGTGGAAAAAGTATGGGACCCTGAAAAGATCGTGGTTCTTTTCGACCACCAGGTACCAGCAGATTCCCTGGAAGCAGCCCAAAACCATATATTCATGAGGGAATTCGTGGATAAACAGGGAATAAACAATTTCTACGATGTTAAGGAAGGAGTTTGCCACCAGGTGCTTCCTGAAAAAGGACATGTAATTCCTGGGGAAGTGGTTGTAGGAACCGACTCTCATACTTGCACTCATGGGGCATTGGGTGCATTTGCTACTGGAATCGGATCAACAGACATGGCAATGGTATTTGCCACAGGAAAACTCTGGTTCAAGGTCCCAGAAACCATAAAATTCGAAATAGAAGGCAAACTAGGTAGGCATGTTTACTCCAAGGATGTGGTTTTAAACATAATTGGACAAATAGGGGCGGATGGTGCAACTTACCAGGCCTGTGAATTTGGAGGAGAAACAACCAGTAACATGTCGGTATCCCAGCGAATGGCACTGTGTAACATGGCCATAGAAATGGGGGGTAAAACTGGAATGGTGGAAGTGGATGAGAAAACCATCCAGTACCTGAAAGGACGCACTAACAAACCTTACCAGGCTTTCAAAACCGATGAAGATGCAGATTCCCTCACTACAATGTACGTGAATGTAAATGACCTGGAACCACAGATAGCCTGCCCCCACCATGTGGACAATGCAAAACCAGTGACTGAAGTGGAAGGAACACCAATAGACCAGGTATTTCTGGGGTCCTGTACCAACGGACGCCTGGATGATTTGCAGGTGGCAGCAGAAATCCTGAAAGGAAAACAAATATCTTCTGATGTCCGGATGCTGGTAATACCGGCCTCACGCGAAATATACAGGCAAGCACTGGATCAGGGCCTGATGAACATATTTGTGGATGCCGGTGCCCTGGTATGCAACCCCTGTTGTGGGCCCTGCCTGGGTGGTCACGTAGGACTCCTGGGACCAGGAGAAGTAAGCCTCTCCACATCCAACCGGAACTTCAAAGGAAGACAAGGAAGCCCTGAAGCAGAAGTCTACCTCAGCTCCGCCGCAGTAGCTGCAGCATCAGCAATCAAGGGAGAAATAACAGATCCAAGATAAAACATCTAAAGATGATTTAATTGTTATTAGAAGTTTTGATCTAATTAAAGATCTTAAACAAGGTATTAATCATTATACGATATTTAAAGGTGGTAATTATGGAAAAAGTACTTAAAGGAAAGGTTTGGAAGTTCCCGGATGACGTGGACACTGATATAATAGTTCCTGGCAGATACCTGGTGTTAACGGGGGAAAAAGAACTCGCATCATGCGTTATGGAAGGATACGACCCTGAATTCTCACAAAAAGTAGGAAAAGGTGACATAATTGTTGCTGGGAAAAACTTTGGCTGCGGATCATCACGTGAACACGCACCAATCGCCATAAAAGGAGCAGGAATATCTGCAGTGGTAGCAGAATCCTTTGCCAGAATATTCTACAGAAACTCCACAAACATTGGATTACTCCTTATAGAAGCCAAAGGTATTTCTCGAAACATCGAAGAAGGAGATGAAATCCAGATAGACATTGATAAAGGTGTTTTAAAGGATTTAACAAATTCCAAAGAGTTCCAGATAACAGCGCTCCCTGATTTCATGATGGGGATCATGAACGAAGGAGGACTAATCAGTTACCTGAGGAACCATCTTGCCGAGATAAAGGATTAGTAAAATAAATGATTATTAAAGATTTTAATTGGAAAACTCGGATGAATTAAGGGTGAATATTAAAAAAGATTTGGATAAAAAATTTAGGTGTTTATATGTATAAAATAGCAGTTATACCCGGAGACGGAATTGGAAAAGAGGTTATGGAAGCAACGCTCCATGTCCTGGAAGCAGTTGATGTTGAATTTGATTACACATTCGCCGATGCTGGAGATGAGTACATGGAAAAAACAGGGGTGGCATTACCTCAAGAAACCGTGGAAATAGTCAAAGCATCTCAAGCATGTCTGTTCGGGGCTGCAGGGGAATCAGCAGCTGATGTGATCGTTAAACTGCGCCAGGAACTGGAACTGTACGCTAACATCCGACCGGCAAAATCATATCCTGGTACAAAATGTCTTTTCGATAATGTGGATTTTGTCATAGTCCGTGAAAACACAGAAGGCTTATACATTGGCCTGGAAGAGGAAAGTGAGGAAGGGGCAACTGCTCTTCGAGTTACCACCCGAAAAGCCGCCGAGAGGATATGTAAGTATGCCTTTGAATATGCTAAAAAAACAGGTAGGAAGAAGGTAACCGCAGTACACAAGGCAAACGTCCTCAAAAAAACTGATGGGCTTTTCAGGGAGACATTCTACCAAGTAGCCAAGGATTATCCAGATATGGAACTGGATGATCGTTACGTGGATGCCACTGCCATGTTCTTCATCACCCGACCAGAAATGTTCGATGTAATAGTAACCACCAACCTCTTTGGAGACATCCTGTCTGATGAAGCGGCAGGGCTGGCAGGAGGTTTGGGATTGGCCCCTTCAGCAAACGTTGGAGAAAAAATTGGATTGTTTGAACCAGTGCATGGTTCAGCACCAGATCATGCAGGTAAAGGAACTGCAAACCCATCTGCCATGATTTTATCTGCAGTGTTAATGCTGGATTACTTGGAAGAAAACGATGCAGCCCGAAAACTTGAAAATGCCCTGGTAGAAGTCCTGGCAGAAGGTAAAGCAGTAACCGGAGATCTGGGTGGTAATGCATCCACCATGGAAATGGCTGTAGAGGTCAGAAAGAAACTGGAAGAATAGAAAAATCAGTAAAACAATCAGTCAATGTAGGCAACCATATTCCATGCCTACTTTATATATTCTTTTTATTTTCTCATTTATATTCCCATTTTTTAATTCTTAGTTTTAACCCATTTTTTTATTTATTTTTTATACAAATTATTTCTTAAATTTTTATATACTAATTTAAACCATATTGATAATTAGATTTAAAGTAAATTTTAAGGCATATTATGAAAACAACCGATGTTCGAAGGGATATTCCCTTACTGGAAGATGTCATATATCTGGATGCTGCCAGTACCACCCCCACACCCAGACCAGTGGTGGATGCCATGTGTGATTATTTCTACAATTACAATGCCAACACGGGTCGAGGTGCTTACCAAATGGCAATCCGGGCCACTGAGAAAATGGATCAAGCACGGAAAAAGATTGCAGGATTTGTGAATGCTTATCCTGATGAGATTATTTTCACTAAAAACACCACAGAATCCATAAACATGGTTGCACGTGGTCTTGAATTTGAGGAAGGGGATAACATTGTTGTCCCTAACATTGAACACCACTCCAACATGGTGCCCTGGCTTAATCTGCGCAGTAAAGGCGTGGAATTAAGGGTGGTAAGTGCAGATGAAAACGGAGTGATTGATCCAGATTCAGTTGAAAGGGCAGTGGATGAAAACACTCGACTAATAAGTATCACCCACATCTCCAATTCCATAGGTTCAGTACAACCAGTGGAGGCAATCGCCCAGATAGCCAGTGAAACTGGAGCACTGTACCTTGTTGATGCTGCCCAGTCTGCAGGGCATATGGGAGTTGATGTGAAAAAGTTAGGGGCTGATTTTGTTGCTTTCCCGGGACATAAAGGATTTTTAGGTCCAGTTGGAACTGGGTTCCTGTACTGTGCCCGGAATGTGCAGGAAAAATTACAACCCCTTAACCTGGGCGGTGGAACAGTTGACCAGGTCACTGAAGATAATTTTGAACTCACTGGAGCCCCTTATTGCTTTGAAGGTGGCACTCAAAACATTGCAGGGTTTATTGGTCTGGGTGCGGCCCTGGACTACTTGATGAGAATTGGAATGTCCAATGTGGAGAGACACAGCCGAGAACTGACCAGGTTCATGTACTGTGAGATTCATGATCTGGAGAAGGTCACAGTTTACGGCAGTCCAGAAAATATTTATGGTATTGTTTCCTTCAATATAGATAATATAAACCCCCACGACCTGGCCAAGATACTGGACGAGAGTAGATCCATATGTGTCCGGAGTGGTTTTCACTGTGCAATACCATCAATGAAACATATAGGGGCTTATGAGGTGGGTGGAACCGTCAGGGCATCCATACATTACTACAATACTCGGGAAGAAATAGAAATATTGGCTGAGACTCTCAAAGAGGTTTCTAAATTCCTGGGATAATCAAGATTAAAGGAGACAAAAGAAATGACCAGACCTCAGTGGATAGCCATTTTTATAATAATAATCATGAGTACCAGCTCAATAGCTGCTATCATAGCTTATATATAAGTTTAAACGTGTAACCAGATTTATACATGTTATTGATAGTTGTTAAAATACGGTAAAATGAATAATAACTGAAATGATTATGTAAAAAGTTTGAATTTAATCAACATCATCAAAAGTTTAGGGAGGCATTAAACATGGTAAAAGTAAGAATAGGTGCAGTAGTTGCAGAATTTAATTATGACATCACTCACATGATGTTAGAACTAGCTAAAGAACACGCTAAATTTTTAGAATCAGAAATAACAGAGGTAATAACTGTTCCTGGTGTTTTTGACATGCCTTTAGCTATAAAAAAGCTTTTAGAGCAGGATGATATCGATGCCGTGGTTACGTTAGGGGCGGTTATTGAAGGTGCCACTTCCCATGATGAAATCGTAGTCCAGCACGCCTCCCGTAAAATCGCAGACCTGGCCTTAGAATACGATAAACCAGTGGGGTTAGGAATCACCGGGCCTGGCATGACACGTCTTGAAGCTCATCAGAGGATAGATTATGCCAAACGTGCCGTTGAAGCCGTAGTAAAAATGACTGAACGGCTCAAATAGTTGGATTAATAGACCTATCCAATTATTTTATTATTTTTTTAGAATAAGCCTAAATCATAAAAATAAACTAATTCACAGTACATTGTCATAATCAGATTTTTTTTGGAGGAATTTTATGGAAATACTCACCCCACAAGACTTAAAGGATAAATTCCAGGACCCATGGGTTGCACCCTACCAGAAAGTTCTCACCATGGTAGATGAGGACCTGGTGGAAATTGTGGAATACCACCCCTGCATCAGCGGATCACAGTGGATGATCTACCAGTACCAGCACAGCAGTGATATAGTTCTAAACGCTAAAAGAGATGGTAATAAACACACATTTCTGGTGAAAACTGGTAAATCTAATTTAAGCCTTAAACCCAGTTTACATGCTGCGGGGATTGAAGAAGTCTGTGTTGAAGAAGATGAAGTTAAAGTGGTTCATGCTGGACTGGCTGGTGCCGGTGTGGGGGCAGCTATGTGCCGGGGAATGGCTGAAGGAGTCAAACGAGTAGAACTTCAGGATATTGGGGGTGGATCCAAGGTGGGAAGGGCTACTGTAGTCACACCCATAATGGAAAAAGTGGTTATTGGTATTGATGATACTGACACCAAAGATGAAGGTGCTACTTGGACCTTAGCTCATAACGTAGGTGCAGAACTTGCTAAACAGGGATATGAGTATTTGGATCACATCACGGTTCAACTTTACCCCCATAACCCCAATAAAACCCAGAATTGTGTGGGCATTGCCTTAGTATTCGCAGTAAAACCTGGTGAAAAAGATGAACTGGTTCAAAAAGTAGTGAAACTACTTAAAAAAGATACATTATCTGATAAAACTGCAATTGCAGTTCTTAAAGGCATAAATATCCCAGAAACTCTCCGTTCATACTCAGAGGCTGCTAAAAAATCCATGCTAACTGTGGATGAAGCTGAAAAAGTGGCTGAAGGTGTGGGAGTGGAACTGGTGGAAGTCACAGGTTCTCAGGGTAAAATTGGTGCATTAGCTGCTTTGGGGATGTACAATGATATTGAAGAGGCAGTAAAGGTTTATTACTGATTTTTTCATGCCTTATTTTTACATAGATACGTTAATTATATCTTGATCTTCTATTTTTTTTGAATTTTTCTTTATCTGTTTTTACTGGATAATTTAGTATTATAATTCCAAAATTTAATAATTCAGTTAAATAATTAATTCAGTAAAAATCCTGTTAAAAAAAGTTTAAGAGTTTAAAAATGAATTAGGGAATAATCAACTGCTGGGGAAGTTGAAGTAGAACATTATTCCCTTATCGGAGGTGGGGAACTCTGCGCCGGATTTGGCATCTCCAGCAATTTCCATCTTCACCACATTATTCCCTTTAGTCACCAGAAACGTTTTTTGGGTACTGTTATTATCCACGCGGATAGTTTCATAAAGATAACCATTCACATAAATCCTATAGGTCCCATCTTTAAGTATTCCTGTGGTTGTGCCTATTTTCTGATTGTTCAGATACAGATTGATAACTTTAGCATCACTTACCGTGTTTTTAAGCACAAGACCCTGGGTAACAGTCAAATTGGACGTGTTCAGTGGAATTGCTTTCTCGGCGTAAAGATCCTTAAAGTAATTACGCAGATCCGTATCTCTGATAACATCCCTTACATTAAGTCCCAGTGTGGTTCGGGCATTATATGGGATCCGTATTATACTATCTTCACCAGGAATGGTCTGATTCAGACTATAACTCTGCCCCCCAATGATAATGGTGTCTCCATACCCCAGTTCCAATGTATTTAAGGCATCCTGTGGTATTCTAATGGTTGTGAATTCATTTTCCAGAGCGCTATCCACAGTATAGGGTCCTCTTATATCAATGGTCTGGTTTTCCACGGGTTGTTTCCAGAATATAACATTCCTGGCTGCAGGTTCAATGGATATTTTACCCTCATCCACGTGCACCGAGCCCAGCATGGTAAAGAGCACCGCGAACATAATGAGGGCGGATACAATCAGGGGCGAATGCATGTAAAAAAATGATTTAAGATTCCTGGACTTACCATCAGGCCTTAAAATAGTTTTAATTGATGCCCTGATGATCTTAATGATATAGTAAGCGGCAATTATAATTCCAGTTATGATTATACCTGTTCCAAGGTACAGGGCCAAGTATGAAGGGCGGATTCGGATGAAGAACACAAAGAAAAATCCTAATGTTATCAGTGAAAGGCCTAAAACAGCCATCCTGATGGATCTTCCCAGGGTGTCGATCATGGTTATTCTACCGTAGCTGTTGGCTCGATCCACAATGGTACGCACCACTTCAGTGGCCACAATGTTCAGTTCGTATAGGGAAGACATTGAATGGCTTATGTTACCAATATCCACCTCTTTAACCCGTGCGCCCATTACATCGGCGTCCAGTACAATTCCCACATCCACACCGTAATCATCTTCCAGCTGGATGTTGCTCAGGAATGATCTTTTAGCGGCAAACTGACCACTCAGGGGTTGTTCAAACCTGATTTCAGGGAAGAAAAAGCTTAAAAGAGGTTTGGCTGTTAACTCTGTAACTCGGCCGGCTTCTCTTTTAAATTTGGTCTTGGTAACATCGGCTTCACCATTGAGGATGGGCTGGATCATCTTGTCCACCTGTTTAGGGGCTAATTTCTGGAGATCAGCATCAATAAATGCTACTATATCACCTTTAGAGTTTTTAAACCCGGTTTTTATTGCAGCACCTTTTCCTCGATTCTTGGTATGGCTTATAACTGTGGCTCCTGCTTCTTTTGCTACTTGTTCAGTGGCATCCAGAGAACCATCGTTAACCACGATGATCTCGTCAACATAATTAAGTGCTTTAACAGTTTTAATAACGCTATCAACGGTTTTTTCCTCGTTATAAGCGGGTAATATGACCGAAACGGTCATTGGTTTTTTTGAACTCCTGGGTTTCACCGAAGCGATGAACAGGACAAATAATAGAATAATCCAATACACTTATATTACACCTCTATTCCTATACCTTCTATTACCTAAACTAACTTATAAGATTATATAAGGTTTCTCCTTTTATTAGGTCAATTTAACTAAAACTTTTATTATCAGTTTATACATATTATTATGTACATAAGGGTCTCATTGATACCTAATTGTATACGATACTAAAAAGTGAGGTTTATAATGGAACCAAAGGTTATGATTATACTGGGTAGTGCTTCAGATTTTAAAATTGCCGAAAAAGCAACTGCAATTCTGGAAAAACTGGGAATATACTATGATCTCAGGGTGGCATCAGCGCACCGTACCCATGAAAAAGTAAAAAATATTGTTTTAACAGCAACAAAAAGTGGAGTGGAAGTTTTTATAGGAATAGCTGGGCTCTCTGCTCATCTCCCTGGCATAATGGCAGGTATTACTCATAAACCTGTTATTGGAGTCCCAGTGGATGTTAAAGTGGCCGGGCTTGATGCTCTTTTTGCCTCAGTTCAGATGCCATTGGGGGCGCCAGTGGCAACTGTGGGTATTGATCGGGGTGATAATGCTGCTATACTGGCTGCTCAAATAATAGGTATTGGAAATGCCGATGTTCGGGAACGGTTATCCTCTTTCCGCAAAGATTTTTATTCAAAGATAGCCGGAGATGAGGAAAAGCTTTTTCTCCAGATGAAGGGGAAATATTATTCTAAAATCAACCCTACTCCTGATCAGGAAGAAGTAAAAGTAGTTAATGGAAATCTGGAGGGTACAAAAAATAAGATCACAACCCATCCAGGTAAAGTTAGAGATAGGAATATCCTTCCTCAGGTGGCAGTGATATCTGGAAGTTACAGTGACATAAAAGTGGCTAAAAAGACCACTATGTTCCTTGATAAACTTAACATAACTTATGACTCGGCAGTTGTTTCACCAGTCCGGTCTCCTGATAAATTTGAGAATTTCCTCAAAAGAAATAAAGATGCCCAGATTTTCATTGCCATATCTGGCCTTTCAGCCCATGTAACCGGGGCAGTGGTAGCTTACACTGAAAAACCAGTAATAGGGGTGCCATGTGCCATTAAAATGGGGGGTATGGATGCTCTTTTATCGATGGTGAACATGCCGCCTGGAGTTCCAGTAGCCACCATGGGTGTGGATGCAGGGGGTAATGCGGCCCTGCTTGCTGCTGAAATGTTGGGTATAGGTGATTCATTGATAAAAAGAGATTTGCTTAGATTTAAAGGTAATATTAACTGTAAAAGATGACGAGCTACTTTTTTTAAACTCAATAAATTTACTTTTTTTTAAAATGAAATTCAGGAATATTTCAACAGGTTACTATTTCCCTTAAAAGGTCATTATTTCCAATAAACGTCATAATTCGCTTAAAAGGTTATTATTTACCATTTTTATTCAAAATAATTATAATTATAATTATAATTTAATTGTTAAATAAATTTAATTTGCAGTTATCAAAGTCTAATTCAGATTTTTACTTCCTTCATGTATTTTTACACAAATCAGGTGCAATCGAATGAATATCACTAACTGCCATATATCCATAAAATATATTCCAAATTAGCTCCAATATATTCATAAGATTAACTAACGATTTACTGTGAATTTATGAAACAAAAGAAAAACCAAAGGGGAAATGAGAGTTGTTCCACAAGCAAACTTTCGTGCCCTGCAAATTATATTTGGGGAGGAATACTCCTAATATTTTTGGTTCTGTTTATTATTACTACTATCAAATGAATCAGTTGGTGGAATCATGAAAGAATTCTTAAAAACTCTTGAAAAAGACTTTAACACCCTTAGAATTGGGGAAGAGGTTTCAGTTAACCTTGAAGCTGCTGAATTTCTGAAAAAAAATCCAAAAGACACCATCATCATGGAAAATATCCATGAATCAAATATGAAGGTCGTATCGGGTATATGTAATACTCGTGAAAAGATTGCCAGAGCTCTAAACACAGATGTAGCAGGGATTACTCAGAGAATAATGGGAGCAATTAACAATCCTATGCCAATCAGTGATTGTCAAAGTGTGCAAGATATTTTCAGTGTTTCTAAACCAGCTGATCTTTCTGAAATTCCAATATTAACTTATTATTCTCGGGATGGTGGGCCTTACATCACTTCTGGGGTGATAATTGCCAAGGATCCTGAAACTGACGTTCGTAACGCTTCCATACACCGTATGCTCGTTCTGGGTAAAGACAGGCTAACTGCCAGGATCGTACCCAGACATCTTTACACTTATCATCAAAGGGCAGAAGCACTTGATGAACCTTTAGAGGTGGCTATTGCCATTGGAATGCATCCTGCCACCCTTTTAGCCACAACAACCTCTGTACCCATAACTGTGGATGAACTGGAAGTGGCCAACAATTTCCATCAGGGGGAAATGAAGCTTATAAAATGTGAAACCGTGGATCTGGAAGTTCCTGAATGTGAAATTCTCTTAGAGGGAAAGATGTTGCCTCATGAAAGAGCCGAAGAAGGACCATTTGTGGACCTGACTGATACCTATGATGTGGTGCGAATGGAACCGGTGATTGAACTAGACCGGATGCATTACCGGCACGATTCAATGTACCATGCCATAATGCCAGCTGGCTTCGAGCATAAACTCCTTCAGGGTCTTCCACAGGAGCCAAGGATTTTCAACGCAGTTCAGAACACTGTACCTACTGTGAAAAACGTGGCCCTCACTGAAGGAGGTTGTTGCTGGCTGCACGCGGCTATATCAATTCAGAAACAGACTCAGGGTGATGGGAAAAATGTTATAATGGCTGCACTGGCAGCTCACCCCTCACTTAAACACTGTGTGGTGGTTGACGAGGATGTTAACATCTTCAATGCTGAAGATATTGAGTACGCCATTGCTACTCGAGTAAAAGGTGATGAAGACATATTAATCGTTCCTGGAGCTCGGGGATCATCCCTGGACCCTTGTGCTAAACCGGATGGAACAACCACCAAGATGGGAGTGGATGCCACCAAACCACTGGACAAGCTTGAGAAATTTGAGAGGGTTAGTTTCTCTAATTAGGTTTTCAATACCTAATAACCCTAATTTCTTTTTTTTGGATTTTTAATTAATAGCCTTTAATTAATGGCCATTTTTTTTAATCGTTATTTTTAATTAGCCCTTTTTAATTAGCCCTTTTTAATTAGCCCTTTTTAATTAGCCCTTTTTAATTAGCCCTTTTTAATTATTTTCTTCAAATTAATGGTCCTGTGAAATTTTTATCAAGGGTTATATGAATTTTATCAATTATATGAAGATAAACTAAAACTTAATGTTGATTTTTGTCCCACAACTGGGGCATTCCTTATTTTTCTTCAAATTATTGGACTCAACACTAAATCCATCCCTTTGAATGAGAAGTTCTCCACAATTCGGACATTTGGTGTTCTCCCCATCACTTCCTGGAACGTTCCCCACGTAAACATATTTTATACCTGCCTCTCGGGCCATTTCATAGGCTTTTTCCAGGGTTTCTACTGGGGTAGGTGGTACCAGGTTCATTTTGTAATGGGGATAGAAGCGGGTTAAGTGTAGGGGGATGTTCACATCTACATCAGCCACAAATTTCACCAGTGATTGGAGGTCTTCTGGAGAATCATTGTATCCTGGTATCACCAGGTTGGTGATTTCCAAGTGAATGCCCTTATCATGCATGGCCTGGATGTTTTCCAGCACGGGTTCCAGACGTGCCTGGCACAGTTCTTGGTAAAATTTATCGGACATCCCCTTCAAATCCACGTTGGCCGCATCAAGATGAGGTGCGATCAGATCAAGAGATTCCGAACTCATGTAACCATTGGTAACGTAAACTGTCTTCAAATCATTTTTATGGGCCAGTTTTGCAGAATCATAGGTATATTCAAACCACATGGTGGGTTCGTTGTAGGTCCATGAAATGGACTGGCAGTTATTATCCAGTGCCATCTTTATTGCCTCTTCAGGGGGAATATCCCTGGTTCCGATTTCATCAAGATCTGCCTGTGATATGGACCAGTTCTGGCAGTAAGGGCAGCGAAAGTTGCATCCAATGCTCCCCATGCTAAATGATAGGCTGCCGGGATAAAAATGGAAAAGAGGTTTTTTTTCAATGGGGTCGACTGCTACTGAGGAAGCTGATGCATAATTCAAACTGTACATAGTGCCGTTATCATTCTGCCTCATCCCGCAAAAACCAGTTTTACCATGGGATATAACACAACTACGATTACAGATATGGCAATTAAGCACGCCATCTAGCTTCTCATAAAGTATGGCTTCCTTTTTCAATTTTAAACCCCCATTATATTGAAAAAATGTTATAAATAATAAAGATATTTTTTTATTTTGAAGATAAGCTCTTAAAATTCTGGGGATAGTATTAAAATTCCTGGGATAATTTATTGAATTATTTGGGTTGTCTATGAAGTGGGTTGTCTATAAAAATTCTTGAGATCGGTTCTTAAATTAAACATCCCCTTTATTTATTTACAAAGTGCTGGTAACCTTTCCCTTCTAATATATTTGTTTTACCATCTTTATTTATTATTTCCATCTTACCAGAATCCGTCACCACTCCAACCTGATGAAGCCCGAATTCGTCCTTCAAATGTTTGAATTCATCTTTTTCAATGGTTAAAAGAAGTTCAAAGTCCTCACCATAATAAAGAGCCAAATCAAGTGGGTCCTGATCTAATGCAGTAGCTAGTTCTTCCACTTCCAGAGTAATGGGGATCATGGTTTCAAAAAGACTGATTCCCACGCTGTTTTTGGAAGCTTCCAACAATTCACCCACTTCACTGGCCAGACCATCGGTTATATCAGTGGCAGAAGTCACTGCACCAGTATTTGCCAGTGAAATTCCTTCTTTTAATCTGGCACGCGGTTGGATGGCCTGTTTCTGGATGAGTTTCAGGGTGGAATTTCTGAGTTCCTTTTTAAGATTTTCCTTTACTGGTTGTGGTGATAATAAAAATTCGAATCCTGCTGCTGCCACACCCAGGGAGCCGGTAACCGCCACCACATCCCCTGGTCGTGCACCTTCTTTCATAAGCACTTTGTTTTTACCTACTATCCCTAAACAGGTTCCACTGAGGATTAACTCATCGGATTGGTTGGTGTCACCACCCATAAGGCCCATTTCATAATCCTGACATGATTTGAGCACACCATCCATTATCTCATCAAATTCATTAAGGGGAAGATCCTCTGGTAAGCCCAGAGACAGTATGAAACCAATGGGTTTGGCTCCCATGGCTGCCAGGTCACTGACATTCACTGTCACTACCTTTCTACCCCTATCTTCTGGGCTCATATCTGATGGGAGGTGACTTGATTCCAGTAAAAGGTCAGAAGTAACCACCAGATAATTATCTCCCAGATCAATGAGGGCAGCGTCGTCACTGAGACTTTTAAAATAAAATTCATCAAAAAAAGGAGAATTAGGTTGAGAAGCACGACTCCGGGATAGAAGTCGTTTAATAAGCTTTTTCTCACCAATATTGGATATTTTAAGATTTGGGGGATGTTTTGAATCTTTAGAAGGCATCATCTTTAAAGGGCTTCATTAACCCTGTCCTGTATTATGGAAACGATTTTTGGATCGGGGCCCAGGGGATCGGTGTAGATTATCTCCCCGTGAAAGTGAATTTCCTCTGTTTCACCGTGGTCGTGGCTGTGTCCATGCTCATGGCTATGTTCATGGGTTTCATCACCATTACCCAATCCTAAAATACGGGGGATGTCCTCTGTGGTGTGCACTCCTGGAGCCAGGAACACAGGGGTTACCACTATTTTTTCCACACCCATCTGGGCTAGTTTATTTATGGATGATGGAATGGAAGGTTTGTTCATGTTCATAAAGCCCACTTCCACAGGATGATCACTTTCCTGTCTATAAATCTCTGCTAACTGGCTTAGAACATCTTTACCATAGGGTAGTCGGCTGCCGTGGCCCACTAACACGATCCCTACATTACTGTTTGAGTTTGAATTTGTAACCATAGGATATAACTCCTTCTGCGCCTTCTTCTCTGATTTTCCGGAATACTAACTCTACTTCCTGACCTATTTCAATGTCATCGGTGTTACAATCCACTATTTGACTGGTGATTTTAGCTCCTTCTTCCAGTTCAATAATAGCCACAGCATAGGGTGATATATTTTTGAATTCATCTGTTGGTGTGTGAATAACAGAGTAACTCATAATCTTTCCATTTCCACTGAATTTTATGGGTTCTAATTGTCCTTTCCGTCTGCATTTAGGGCAAATTACCCTCATGGGGAAAAATACTTCGCCGCATTGTAAACACTTTGATCCGATGAGATTATATCTTTGGGAGATGTGACGCCATCCTCTTACTATATCTTTCATTTATAATACCTCGCTAAGATTTTATTGTGTTGGTTATGGTTTAGCTGAAAAAATTCAGTATTTGAATTCAGATTTTATAATTTGATCTAATTCTTATAATCTAATTCTTATAAATCCTTATATAATTCTGATGTTTTTATATGTTTTATGATTGGAATGGTTCTGATCTAGGATAATGTGACTAGGGATATTTTCTTGAAGATCATGGATATTTTTTTAATTATGAGGAATTTTTAAATTATGGTGATATAGATGTGTGAGAATATTTTGTGGTGAACTTTTTTTTCTCTATCCTATTTTACTGGGGGATAATATAATTTTTTGTTTTAGAAATAACTTTATATTGTATTACTTTTTATATATTAAATAATAAATATCTGGGGTCAAAACAGGAATGGAACAACTACTGGAATTAGGTTTGAGTTGACACTAAAATAAAAAGGGCTGCATTATGGATAATAATGGGTATGTAATGAGTTTATCTTCATTTTTTCTTATTTTACCTGCTGTTTTACTGTTGACGGTACTGGTAGACATGACTGTGGATCAAACCAACATCCAGCAAGACATCTTGAACTCCCAGGATGTTATGGGTGTTGCCACGGATCTGGAAGCAAGTTTACCATTGGTGGGAAGGGAAGTACTTAGAGATAAATCTTTGGAGGTTATACATAGTGGAAAACCACTTTCAAACAGTAGAAAAGAGGTTAAGGAAGAATTACAGAACAGAATGGATAGTTTTTGTTCAAGATATTGTGGTGATGGCATGTTGGTGGAGTGTAAAATATTGAATGTGGATAACAGTTTTGATCCATTTTGTGTGGAAGTAAAATCAAGGTGTACTGTTAATAAAGGCACCCTGAAACATCAGGTAAATCTTACTCAGAACATTTCCCTTGTTAATGGATCATTCCCTATTTATGATCCACTGCCATTCATCAAGTGCAGGAATTATGGGGGTGCAACCATAAAAGGAGACCGGACATACTATGGTTCCAGCCTTGAAAATTATCTCAAATCAAGGGGCATCGAAAATTTTGAAGCCTACGAAAATGCCACATCTGCGTTATCCATAAAAAAATGCCCCTATGATCCTTATATTCTCCACGGAGACACAGATGAACTGGTAAACCTGAAAAATTGCATTGACAATGGATTCTATCATGAAAGTAGTGATGGGTCTTGTTTCCTCTGCAGACTGGAGGGGAGGGGTACCTGCCCCCATTACGGTATGGAAACCTTCATCACACCCGCACCATCTGATAATACCTTATTTTCAAATCCCCTGGGTAATGTTTCCCTGTCAAATAATTCATCAAATGCTCCTAGTTCGGTGGATCATGTTATATTCAATGACACTGGTTCCCACGGAACCTACTCTGGCTGTAGACTCATCTACTTTACCAATGGAACTCACAATTTCCAAATCTATCTGGACAATTCCCATAGACAAAAATATGGATTACCTAATTTTTAAAATTGAATACGAGACTTCTAGATTGAAATTAAGATATTGAATGATTCCAGTGATAAAATGTCTAAAAATCAATTTACTGAAGATAAGCAGGGAATGGTATTTTCAATGGATTTAATGCTGGCGCTTGTGATAATAACAGTCATATTGGGAGTTTCAGCAAATGCCCTGGACGTTGTTGGTTCAAAAATGGAGGATTATGCCTATGGAAATTCTCTGGAAAGAATTACTATCTCCGGTGCAGATATGCTGGTGAAAACACCTGGATCTCCAGAAAATTGGGAAGAATTATATGATTTGGGTGGGGTTACACCTGGATTGGCTGACATGAACGCGTCCAATGTGAAAACTCATGCCGATGTTCTAAGTATTCGGAAGATAAACCGCCTTAAAGAAAGTTATGATGAATTAATGGTGGGACATGTAATTCCCTCATATTATAAATCTTCTATGGTTATTTACCCGGTAAACACATCTTCAGAACCAATATTCGTGAAGAATATGGGTGACAACCCTGATTCTACAGAAATAATGGTGGAAAACCGTACAGTTCTTTGTAATTACTTTGATACCAGTATACTGGTCTTTATCAATGCCCAGGAATCCTTTCAATTATCCCAACAGAAACAGTTAGGTGAAAAATGTCCACATTCTGGTGTAAATGGGAATTTGTCACATTCAAATGTGGATTATAGAAATGTGAAAGCAGGGTGGATATGTTACCCTTTTCGAGTAAATCAAACAATGTTAAATTCAACTGATTTTTATATAATGACTGATTCGGATCGTGTAAAAGATCCATCAGCAGTCTGGGAGATGGACCGGCCAGAAAACCTAACAGAAAATGCCCAATTATTCCAAAACAACCCAATCCTAGTCAATGGCAAAATAAAGGAAATTATGGGCAATAACAGTACTGTTGTGCTTTGGTTACATGTATATTCATCTGGAAATCCTGATAAATCCTTTAATACTTATCTAGCCGGATTTCCTAAGGGAACTCCTTATGAAAAGGTTAAAGTTGAGTATTTAGCTCCACAAGTTTGCTATTTTGTTTTTAAAGTGTGGGTTTAATTTTTTATAAAAAAGATAATAAAAAAAGATAAAAAAGACCTAATGGTTATAGATAAAGTTATATTTTTAATTTTCCCGTTATAACCACCACTTCTTCGAAGAAATGCTTTTCACGGGCAGTTATCGATGCATCCATACCAATGTCATTTAATTTTTTTAGGGTTTTATCGTTATCTGATAAAGAAGATTGCACTAGCTGGACTGTTCCCTCAGGATTAAGGTGATCAATTAATTCATCCAGAAAACGGTCTATGACTTTTCTACCATCTACACCACCGTCCCATGCAGCTTCCAGTTCATCATCAACCCTTTCCTCTTCGGAAGTGGGAAGGTAGGGTGTATTGAATAATATTAAGTCGAATTTCTCATCAGAAACCGGTTCAAACAGGTCTCCTTCTTTAATCTCCACGTTATAGGCCTTGTTGTTGATAATATTGTGGGTGGCACATTTAATGGCATGGGGATTGATATCAGTTGCTACAACTGTCCTGCATTGTCTGGAAACAGTTATTGTCACAATTCCAGTCCCGGTTCCTATTTCAAGCACCCGGTGCTTTCTTTCCACTTGAAGGTTTTCTGCAAGGAGAAAAGTGTCTTCAGCAGGTTCGTATACTTCAGGATGGGTTTTGTAATGAATTCCATTGTAATCTAACATCTTTAATCCTCAAAGTTAGTAGCTTGATTCGTATGAATTATATCATTTTAAATTCTATGAATGAAAATGATTTTAAAGGTATTTTTAATAAATATTTTTAATATTCTTTTGTTTTTAATAGTTTTAATAAGGTTAATTGAGTTATTAGGGGGCTTGAGCTTATTTTTTCACAGATTCCAAACCTTCCAGGGCAGTGGGAAGGCAATCCAGCACATTTGACAATCCTGAAAGGTGAAGATTCATAACCACTGCTCCTAAAATCTCGTCTCTGGATGCTCCCTGACTTTTGGCCATCTGTGCATGCATTTTAACTCCCATAGGGTTACATTTTGCAGTTTGGATAGCTATATTGACCAGTTGTTTGGTCTTGGGATCCATTCCTTTAAGAGAACGCTGGGCATCCACCAGGTCATTGAAACGTCCTGCTAATTCCGGAAATTCATTCTGAAATAGTTGAAAAGGGTTTATTGCAGTGATTTTATTCCTATCTTTTAGGATTACATCCTTCTCAGTTCCATCCGTATCATTATTGTTTTCATCACCCATTTTTTTCATCATATCCCTCCATTAACTCTTTAAGTTCTCTGGAAATTGTTAAAATTTCTTTCTCATTCAACTTAAAAACCCTTTCCTCAGTGAGTTCAGGATCCAGTTTCAAGATTAGATCCCGGATAGTAGTTCGATCCAGGTTTAGGTCGGATATTTCATGGAAAGATTGAAGTAAAGCCTTTCCTGATTTCTTTTTTTTATGCTGGAACAATGCTCTGCAAGTATTAGCAAAGAATTTATCTGCCTGTGGATTTTTTTTGGGTGTTAACTTGATTACAGCTGAGGAAATTCTGGGTGGGGGTAGAAAAGCATTCTTGGGGACATTAAAAAGAAGTTCTGTGTGTGTGCACAGGTTCATCATCACTGACAGGCGGGAATAATTGGATTCCCCGGGTTGGGCTACCATTCTCTGGGCGAATTCCAGTTGGTACATTAAAATAGCGTAATCAAAGTTGTAATTGAGGAGTTTGAATGTTATGGGTGATGATATCTGGTAGGGTAAATTGGAAACTACTTTGTTAAAATAAGGGAACTCCATTTTTGTAGCATCGCCCTCCATAACTTCCACATTGGATATTCCCAGTTCATGGAGCCTTTCCCTGAGAACCCGAACTATTCGTTTATCCTGCTCAAAAGCGACTACTTTACTAGATTTTTCAGCCAGTGGGAGTGTTAATGTGCCAATACCGGCTCCGATCTCCAGGACCACATCTGAATCATTGAGCTGGGCATTTTCGATAATTTTGGCTAAAATATGATCATTGGTGAGGTAATTTTGGCCTTTCCTCCGATCTAACCTTATTTGATGCTTTTTTAACAGCTGGGAGGTTTCTTGTGCCAACATTTCCTTAATCTTCCAATTCCTATATCATTTAAAAAAAGGAATTTAGTTTAAAAAAAATATTTAAAATTTCCGTTTTGGGGGTCTGGTGAATAGAATGTATTTCTTTTTACCCTTTCTATCTTCAGCAGCTTCCAGTTCCAGATGAATTCTTTTAGCAATGAGTTTCACCGGGTCAGATAACATGGGGACTCGTTTTTT
The DNA here is from genome assembly GCF_000302455.1 of Methanobacterium formicicum DSM 3637. NCBI lineage: Archaea > Methanobacteriati > Methanobacteriota > Methanobacteria > Methanobacteriales > Methanobacteriaceae > Methanobacterium > Methanobacterium formicicum. The sequence goes on along the minus strand of NZ_AMPO01000001.1, from coordinate 171,400 downwards.
CACATCCTCAAAGTCCTGGAAAGGTGCTTCTTTCCGGGCCTGTATAATGTCCCACATGTGCTTTTTACCAATACCTGGCAGTAATTCAATCTGGTGCAGACGGGTGGATATGGGGCCTGCTTCATTGAAGAATTGGATAAATTTGTCTTCTTTTGCCTTTATAATTTCTTCAATGACATAATTTACCTCTATTCTGGCAGTTGAAGTCATTTTGTTAAAGGGTAACCTACGGTTAACCCTGGCAATTTTCTCTCTTTTCCCTGCTCCAATGTAAACTTTTTCATGAATATCCAGGTTTACATTTTCCTTTGGTGTTAATTCTAACAGGGTGAATTCTTCTGTACCAATTGCCTGAGCCACAGGTTTACGCTTATAGGAGTTTGATCCTTCTTTAACATAACCTAGAGGTAAATAGTCTAAAATAATAGCATAATCCTCCATTTGACCACCCTGATAATTAATTATAATTTTAATATTACATTAATCCGTTCACTAACAAAGCGAAACTTCAGCCGATGTCCATATCCCATAAACTGTAAATAGGCAATAATTCAAAGGAAAAAGGGTTTTAAAAAGTTTTTTATTCTTCTTCTTCCCTGTATTTACTAACTATTTTAAGTATATTCTCCATTTCTTCCTTTTTATGGGATCCCCTTTCCTTGGCGAAAATAAGTCGCATGTCATCCATATCTTCTGGCATGACATCTGCTATTTTTATGGCTTGGGTCTTTTTGATGATCTCTTCCAGTTCACCAACCAGCTTCTCTGCATTATCTACGGATATTTTGGAGAATTTGGTGACATGATCCAGGGCCAGATTCTGTTCATAACTGAGTTCGTGAACTGTTTCTCGCTCTTCTAGGAGTGGTTTAACTTTAACCAGGGGTATTGGATCGGTTTCAAGAACTTTTTTCCCAATCATCCCCATCACTCCTGTATTTTCAGGTGTTCAGGTCGAATAATCAGTTTTTTAGCTTTATTCCCATCATTTATTGCTACTATATATGCTCGGCCTCTTTGTTCAGCAATTTTCCCGGTTTTACCATGGAAACGTGGGTGGGGTTGGCCTTTGTGAACGCTAGGGTCTATTATGATGTGAACCAGGTCATCTTCCTGGAAAGTCTGGATTTTTTTGGTTATGGGATTGCTTCTCCCTGCTCTTAAAGTCTTTTTAAGTTTGTACCTTGTTTTACTTCTAAAACCTCTTGATCTCTGAGTCATTTTCAAAACCTCCACTTCCATAAGAAATGGGTTAATTAAATTTAGCTATTAAATTTACTTCAAATTGCCTGTTATATGAGTATCCTGATTCCATCGGAGTTATTGGATAATATAGATTATCTGCTCTATTCAGGGGATTTGCCCAGGCACAATTTGTTAATTTTATGATATTATTTCTCACAGAGCTTAACTTACAATTTAAGATAAAATTCGTATGAATCTCGATGTGGTTATGGCTCCTTGGTAAATCGATTAAAATTATTTATGATGTGACGGAGTTTATAAAACTATCCTTCCACTCATTTAAATGTTAACTTCCAACACATCCAGCTCTACACACTTGGCATTTATACCCAAAAGGGAAGTTACACTGGGCTGTGTTCTATCTTCATCCCCAGATATAAGTTCTTTGATATATAATCCCCCTTCACAATTAACAACCAACTCCAGATGACTGGAATCCAGCATTTTAACTTGAATCTCCTTCACTTCCCTGGTACGGATTTTATCTGCTCTTCGGTGTGAAACTCGAATAGGAGTACGTTGTTTTATAATATTAAGAGAATTTAAGGCATTTAATTTCTCTTCATCAGTTTCCTGATCCAGTTCTACCAGTGCACGGTAAATTTTATAGGTCTCTGTGGAAGATGCTTTAATACCACTTCTGCGATCCTTACTCACCATTTTTAAATCAAGAACCTCTACTTTTCCCTGGCAGTACTCGTTTATTTTGGATGTTAACTCTTCCAAGTTCAATTCGCGGATCTTCGGCTCTTTTATCTCTAATACGAATGGTCGTCCTCTGCCCAGCATTCTCACATCAATGTCTTCCCTACCTGCACCGTGAAATTTGGATTCTTGACCTTCTGTTGCCTTTAAAACTGTTTCTGCCATCAACTCTTCCACAGATTCAGGGTACATTTTCCCGGTGAAATCACACTTTTTGCATCCCTTTCCTCTGCATTTTCGGCAGGGCCACCTGGTTTGGGGAATGCCTCTTATCAGTTTTCGGTATCTGCCTTCAATGAACAAGGGATTTATTTGAAGATCCACTTGGTTGTTGGCAAAGTCCATCATAATCACCAAGTTAGGATTATCAAAATCCACTTCTTTCTCCAGACGGAGTTCTAATTCTTTACCTAACTCCCGGTTAATCTCTTTTTTAAGACTATCATTTTCAGATCCGATTTCATTCTGTATTTTTTTCTCTTTCTCCAGGATTTCAGGAGGCAGACGACAACCTACCAGGAATGTTTCAAATTCAACTCCAGAATCATGGATAGTATTGATTATTCTCTCCAGGATATCTTCCAGTTCCCTAAAAATGTCTCCACAAACATAGCAGGCTTCACCCTTTTCAGGGATTTCCTCAGCTGTGTTAAGAATATCTTTTAGATAAGCACCTCGTTCATGATTATCATTCCCTGAAACTTGTGGATAAAAATTCCTGCCAAGGCAACGGTTGCAAATGTTCCCGTGGGTGGTATCAATTATTTTCTGGGCCTGTTCTTTAACATTTTTCATGGTAGATCTATCCTGAAATGAATTTATTTAGGTTATTTTAATGATTTAATGGTTAAAAATTACGCAATGGATTTGAATTGTATGCAATAACGATGTGATGAGCTTTCAATGAATTTTTTAGTAGAATTGATTTAAATTAGTATTTTTTTTAGATTGGTGAACTTAGTTCATCTGGATTAACCCTGCAGACTATTGGATTGACCGGTTAGCATTGTTTGGATTGGTCAGGGTAATATTCTCATTCGGATTAGTTAAAATTAGTTATACCTGTTAACTACCTGTTAAAATAAGTTGACAGATGTCACCGCATCATCTGGCGCATCATCTGTCCCATGGGTCCGCCCATCTTACGTTTTCCGAAGCCCTTAATCGCTTTTTTAGTAACTTGATAATATTTTAAAAGCTCTTTAACATCTTCGTTACGCATTCCAGAGCCTCGGGCTATTCTTTTAACTCGGGACTGTTTGATAATTTCGGGATGGGTTAATTCCTGTTCAGTCATGGAATCCATCAAGATCTTGTATTTGCTCAGTTTCTCTTCAGTTACCTGAGATGCGTTTTTGGGTAGTTTATTTCCCATACCCGGGAGCATGTTCATAACCTGCTGCATGGGTCCCATTTTATTCATCATCTCAAACTGACTGTACATGTCTTTCAGGGTGAACTTACCACTGAGCATGGCGTCCATGGCTTCTGCGTCAACGTCTTCCTCGGCAATTTCCTCAGCACGTTCAATGAGACTTCTAATGTCTCCCATTCCCAGTAATCTGGAGATGAAACGTTCCGGATCGAAAACTTCCAGGTCTTCAATACGTTCACCAGTTCCAATAAACTTGATGGGTGCCCCTATCTCGGCCACGGCTGACAAGGCACCTCCTCCTTTGGCTGAACCGTCCAGCTTGGTTATTACAATGGATCCAATTTTGGTGGTTTTACTGAAAGCCAGAGCTTGTTCCTTGGCTTGCTGACCAATGGTACCGTCAATGACCAGCATAACTTCATCAGGCTCCACCACTGCAGATATCTGTTCCATTTCATCCAGGAGATCCTTTTCCTCCTTATGGCGTCCGGCAGTGTCCACAATTATAAGATCCTGCTTTTTAAACTCTTTTAAACCTTTACGGGCCAGATCAAGAGCGTCCTTGTTATTGGGGTCTCCGTAAAGGGATAAGTTCAGGCTTTCTGTGAGTTGGCGTAACTGTTCGTAGGCTGCTGGCCTCCAGGTGTCGGTACAGATTAATGCGGGGTTGAAACCTTTTTTTTGCAGGTATTTGGCCATTTTTCCAATAGTGGTGGTTTTACCACTTCCCTGCAGTCCTACAAAGAGTATCTTGTAAGGTTTCTTATCAATTTCTACTTCTGCTGCTTTATCTCCCAGGAGGTGGACCAGTTCCTCGTAAACAATTTTAATGACGTGTTCCTTGGCGGTAACTCCTTTAGGAGGTTTTTCATTCAAGGCCCTATCCTCTATTGTTTTAGATAGATTCAGAACCAGTTTTATGTTAACATCCGACTGAATTAAAGCCCTTTGAATATCTTTAATGACCTCTTTAACCACTTCTTCATCAATAATGGTCATTCCGGCCAATTTTTTCATGGTGTTGGTCAGATTTTTACCCAGGTTACCCAACATGATCGCATCACCACGTCCTAATCTTTTTAATCATCTTAATTATGTTGTGTTATTTGTTATTTTTTCAATGTCTGTATTTAAGTTGGTTTTCATAAAATCAAGGGCATATTTCACATTTTTTAAGGAATAAAACCAATCATTGCCTTTAGATTCTATGAAAATTTCTATAAAATTCACTTAAGTTATACATCTAAATTTAATATATATAAATTATAAAATAATTTGGAATTGGTTTATCCGTTTCATTATAACTAATTTGTGTATAATAACTAAGTTGTGTTATAATAATTAAATTAAAATTCGAATGTTATAAAATATTATACTGATTAGTATAATTATTGATAATACACTTGAAACTATTTTAAACCATTATCAGATCATATATATTGGTTTCAACTTAGATTAATTTGGGTAATTTATGGGCTTATAATTGTATTCAAAGTCCAAATAATAGTTTTTAAAGTTGCAAACTACTGGTTGCCCAGGATTGTTTGAAGTATTAGAATATACAGAAGTTAGATATAAAAGTTAGATAATCTTTTATACTGAAATTCGAGTAAAATAGTAAACATTTGATTTCATGGATTTTGCGTGTTTAATTGGTGGTAAAATGCTGGAAAAGTTAGTAAAAAGTCTTGTCGAAGCTCCTGTTGTGAAAAAAGGGGATTATGATTATTTTGTACATCCTATAACTGATGGTGTTCCACTGGTTGAAGCTAATTTACTACAGGAAGTAGCAGAAGCAGTTTCCAAGTTTGGAAACATGGACGTGGATAAAATTGTCTGTGTGGAAGCCATGGGCATCCACCTGGCTACTGCTATTTCCCTACTCACCAACATACCCTTTGTGGTGGTAAGGAAACGTTCTTATGGATTGGAGGGAGAAGTAGCGGTTCACCAGACAACTGGATACAGTGAAGGTGAATTATACATTAATGGTCTGAGAAGGGGAGATCGGGTTTTCCTGGTGGATGATGTAGTAAGCACCGGGGGGACCATGACATCTGTGATTAAAGCCCTTCAACGCATAGAAACAGATATCGTGGATGTAATGGCTATTATTGAAAAGGGTGATGGCCGGGAATTTGTGGAGAAAGAAACTGGAATTAAGGTGAACACACTGGTACGAGCCAATGTTATTGATGGTAAGGTAGTGGTGGAGAAAATCACTGCCGGGCAGCACAATTAAAGCTTAATATTTTCTCATTAAATCAAATAAATGGATTTTAGAATCATGACAAGTTACCAATTTAAAATCGACCAGGTACTGGATAAAATCAGGGAAACAAAGGCAGAAGTCGTAGGTTTGCAGTTTCCTGAAGGTTTAAAGGTCCATGCAACGGAACTAGCTAGCCGGATCGAAAATGAAACAGGAGCATTGGTTTTAATATCTGGTGATCCTTGCTATGGTGCCTGTGATCTCTCTGATATGGAAATGGCTGGAATAGTGGATTTACTGGTGCATTTTGGGCATACGCCGCTTCCTATTGATTATAATGTTCCCACTCTTTTTGTGGAAGCCCACTATCAGTTGGGATCTTTGGAGATTTTAAAAAGAGCACTTGAAAGTCTTGAAGGAAAGGAAAAGATCGGTCTGGTGACCACTACCCAGCATTTGCATCTTCTGGAAGATGCTGCACAGTTTCTGGAGGAACATGGCAAGCAAGTTCTCATGAAGGAGGGTGCAGGAACATTGAAAGGCCAGGTATTGGGGTGTAATTTTTCATCAGTTCAGGATCTTCCAGTGGATGCCTTTCTTTACCTGGGCAGTGGTAACTTCCATCCCCTGGGTATAAAACTCTCCACCCAAAAGCCAGTGGTTATAGCTGACCCCTACCTTAACCAGGTGAGAGATATTGATGAATTCACTGATAGAATTCTCAGAATACGATTCGCCCGCATAACAAAGGCCACAGAAGCTAAAAAATTTGGAATACTCATATCTTCTAAGAAAGGTCAATGCCGATTGGACTTGGCAAAAGATTTAAAGAAGATGATATATAATGAAGGCAGGGAAGCGTATCTGATACTTCTGGATGAAATAAATCCTCCCAGTTTATTGCCCTACATGGATTTAGATGCATTCATAGTGACAGCATGTCCTAGAATAGCGATTGATGACTCTAAAATGTATAAAAAGCCCCTATTAACTCCTCAAGAGTTGGAAATTGTTCTGGGGTTGAGGGAGTGGGAAGATTATCAGATGGATGAGATTAAATACTAAGATCATTAATCATTAATTCATAACATAATATATTTTAAAAAATTATATATCTAACAAATTATCACAAATTGGATTACCACAAGTTTCCAATCCAATTCCTATTAATTACCAATTACCTAATTAATATCATCAAATATCATATCGTAAATCATAATTTAATTATCACAACATTTTAATAACACACTTTATTAAATCCTCAATCAATCATGGTCAATAAGCCATATTTATCTATGTAAAATCCGTTACTTGGTTATCAAGTTCACCTAATCTTATTATACTACAGAAAAATTAATGGTCATTGTGCATACAATTTATATTCCAAATAATTATTTAATCCCCCATTCTCCAATCAAATAGGTGCCTTTTATATTTGTAATCATAAATTATGATGTAAATGTGATTATGTGCACATTTAATGTGCAATATTAATATTTAGTGATTGCAATTGGTTAATCTTTTCAAGAGGATTGGGATTTGAATATTTTTTAAGATAGGAATTAGTGGAATAAATCACTCTTGAATATTAAAGATAAAAAAACAAAAAAAACAATGAATTAGTCAATAAACTTGTTTTTTTAAATGAGGTGAATTAAATGAAAGCAAAAAACGGAGATTTCGTTCTTCCGGGTGACGCATTAGGAGTCACTGAGGAGTTTCTTCCGTCAGAATGGACCTATGATGACCATGGTGAAATCAGGTCCCTGGTGGCGGGAACAGTAACCATAGACCAGAAAAACAAAAAAATATCCATAATTCCCAAAACAAAATCCCCTGCAATCTTAAAAAAGGGAGACGTAGTTTTAGGGCAAATACGAGATGTTCGGGGACAAAGAGCATTAGTTGATGTAGAAGGAATCAAGAACAGTAAAAGAAGTCTTCCGATCACGTTTTTAGGAGCTATACATATTTCTCAGGCGAGAAAGGGATATGTAGATAAATTAACTGATGATTTCCATATTGGGGATCTTATACAAGCCCGGGTCACCAAGGTGATGGGAGTGGACAACGCTGATCTAACCACTGCTGAAACTGAACTGGGCGTTTTGAAGGCTATGTGTACTAACTGCCGACATTTCATGAAACAAATAGGCAAAAAAGAAGTTAAATGCCCTAACTGTGGCAGAAAAGAGACCAGAAACATCTCTTCAGATTACGAGGGATAAAATGAAGATTATAACTGATAAGAAAAATGAATTAGAAATAGAAATCACAGGAGAAACCCACACGCTCTGCAATGCTCTGCGAAAGACCCTTATGGAAGATAAGGGTGTGGAAGCTGCTGCATACGTGATTGAACATCCCATTATTGGGGAACCAAAACTCTATTTAAGGGGTAAAAATCCTAAAAAATCCCTTAAAGTTGCAGCTGAAACTCTACAATCTCGATGTGATGAATTTAAAGAGCTTCTTGAATCTGATGGTGATGGAAAAACTAAAGGAAAGAAGAAGGCCAAAAAACCAGCTAAAAAAGCAGCCAAGAAAACCACCAAAAAAGCAGCCAAGAAAAAGTGAAATAGAAGAGTGTCAAACCATCAAGCAGTTCAGAAACATTAAACCAGAGATTAGAATCCTGGGAGTGGATGATGCTCCGTTTGCCCCTCACAGTGGGGAACAGGTCATGCTTGTTGGAACTCTTTTTAGAGCAGGAAATTGGTTGGATGGAGTGCTCCGCACACAGGTAACAGTGGATGGCACTGATGCAACCTGCTCTTTGATTGAGATGGTTAATGGCTCCCGACACCTGGAACAGCTGGGGGTTCTGATGCTAGATGGCATTACATTTGGTGGCTTTAATGTGGTTAACATCCAGAAGATCTTTCAGAAAACTGGAGTGCCGGTTATAGTTATCATGCGCAAGTATCCAGATATGCCACGCATCAAAAGGGCTTTAAAAAATTTTCCGGACTGGGAAGAAAGGTGGAATAATATCCTTAAAGCAGGGGATATTTATAAAGTTGATAATATCAACCAGGAGCCAGTATACATGCAGTTCTGTGGCATCAGTGAAGAAGATGCCCGTGAGATTGTGAAAATTTCCACAACCCGCAGTGCGATACCAGAACCAATCAGGGTAGCACATATCATAGCTGCTGGTATAACCACTGGAGAATCTAAAGGAAATGCTTGAGCTATCAGGTAATATTTGAGTATTCTATCAGATGATTTGGGGGAGGGCATCAAAAACATGCTTTTTCTACATGAAGATGGAATGGACAAGTAACTTCATGGTAATTGGGGGTTCCGGTAAAGTTCTGTCTTGGTATGTCTGCAGGTAATAGCTTCATTAAAAAAGGGACGTGTACATTATTACAAGCTTTAAACATCCTTTATTGACTGTTGATGCAGTAATAACAACTTTTGATGGGAAAATAATATTCATAAGGCGTAAAAACCCTCCTTATAAAGGTGCATGGGCATTTCCCGGCGGATTTGTCGAATATGGGGAAACCGTTGAAGAGGCGGTTGTAAGGGAAGTTAATGAGGAAACAGGGGCAATTATTGAAATTCAAGAGTTATTGGGAGTTTATTCAGATCCAAAAAGAGATCCCCGGGGGCACATGATTACGGTGTGTTTCCTGGCGAATTTGAATGGGGGTGAACTTATGGCAGATACTGATGCTGCTGAAGTCTCCTGTTTTACAGCTGGTGAGGCAATGATGATGAATTTGGCCTTTGATCATCATAAAATCTTAGAGGATGCTTTAAAAAAATATCCCAATTTGGAAAAAAAATAATTAGAATATAATTAGAATAATTGGAATGTTCGGTCAATCTTAGATCACCCCTTAAGAAATCATCATGGCACTGTCAAAGAGTAAAATCATTATAATTAGCAAATTATTATTAACTGGAAATATACTAAGGAAATATACTAATCTACGAATTTAATCAGCATAAAATAGTATATGCAGATACAAACCAATTCAAATATCAAACTAATTCAAAAATATTAAATCGTTCAAATAGTATAATATGTTAAATCTTATTAGGAGGATTTAAATGGAATTTTGCCCTAAATGCGGAACAGTACTGTTCCCTAAAGGTGACCGTTTCGAATGTTCATGCGGTTACCAAAAGAAGATAACCAAGGAATCCCTAAGCGAATATGAGGTTTCTGAGAAAGTAGCCCCTAAAGAGAATGTAATTGTAACAGGTGATGATGTTAAAACTCTACCCACAACCAAGGCAGTATGTCCTAAGTGTGGCAATAGACTGGCATTCTGGTGGTTACAACAGACTAGAAGGGCTGATGAATCTGAAACCAGATTTTTAAGATGCACTAAATGTGGACAAACCTGGAGAGAGTACGATTAAATTTAATTAGATTGGAGATGTTTAAATTGGAAGAAGAACCCAAAAAGGGAAGTCAAAATCAGCCAATCTCTGAAATTGATGAATCTCAAACATCTCAAGTATCCTCTGCACAGGATGGATCGAATAAATCCGCTGAATTTAATGAATCCAAAGAATCTAAAAACGAACCTCTAAATAGTTCAACTGATAAGGTTGAAGATAAATCAAATAATAGGTTTGAAGAGGGTTTAACCGCTAGGATTGAAGATGAATCAATTAGTGAGCCTGATGATGTAACTGATAATGTTGCTGAGGATAAATTAACGGATAAAAAACCCAAAAGGCGTTTCAGAGATTTTTTGACTAATGGGGATATGGATTCATCTAAACCCTCTTCATTCTCACCTAATACTCCGGCTAAAGGTTCTGAAGAAAAATCTCAGGATAATACGGAAAAAGATAATAAAAGTTCATCTGATTCACACGATTTTCATTTAAGTCAGGAACTCATGAAATTTGACTTTTACAGGAAGTTCCAATCCAATAAGGAACAGGTTGTAAAAATCATTGGGGGAATAATTGGAGCACTTTTTATCATCGTGGGAGTATTATATCTATTGGGCTCCCCAGTAAGGGTTGCGGATAATGTAGTATCCGGTGAAAGAGCAGTGATTTCTGCTTTTTTAGTATTGGTGGGGGTGCTGATAATTGCAAGTATTTTTGCCCGCAGAATTTTAGAAGCAAGTTTTCTAAAAAACATACACAGTGAACTGGAAGTAGCTGAAGACCAGGATTCTGGGGAGTTGAAGGATAATAAAGAAAATCAGAAAGTTAATTCTAAGGAAAACTCCAATGATAAGAAAGGAAAACAAAAGGGTAATATAGAGGAGAATGATAAAAAGTAATATATAAGGAGGATGTACATGTTCAAGGCAGTTTTAAGTGATTCCAATATTTTGAAGACAAGTTTTGATGCCATATCATCCATTGTAGATGAAGTGCAGATGCAGGCTGATGAAGAAGGCTTGCGCCTGGATGCTCTTGACCGCAGTCACATTACTTTCGTCCACCTGGAGCTCAAAAAAGGAGTATTCGATGAATACCAGTGTGATGAGCCAATGAAGATCAACGTGGACACCGAAGAATTGATGAAGGTCTTAAAAAGGGCAAAGGCAGAGGACATGGTGGAGCTTACTGTGGATGAAGGTAACCTTATATTATCATTTGAAGGTGAAGCCCGCAGAAAATTCAAGATCCGTCTTATAGACATAGAATACGAGGCTCCAAGTCCTCCACAACTTGAGTATCCCACAGAGTTTGAAGTGCCTTTCAGTCTTCTTAAAGACTCTATTCAGGACATTGGCATAGTTTCTGATAAGATATCTCTTCATGTGAATGAGGAAAAATTCGAAGCCTCGGCAGAGGGAGAGTTTGGGGATGCTAAAATCGAGTACCTGCATGGAGAGAAGATAGAGGAATCTGCTAGATCAATATTTTCCCTAGAAAAAGTTAAAGAGATGTTAAAAGCTGATAAATTCTCAGAATCTGCAGTGTTAAGGCTTGGAAATGACATGCCCTTGAATCTTGCCCTTAAAATGGCTTCTGATGAGGGTGAACTGAGTTTCCTTCTAGCACCCCGGATAGAAAGTGAGGAATAAGTGAGGAATAGGGTTGGATGAATTTTTCCAGAATTTGAGGGAGATCCAAAAAAAGGAAAGGAGTTTAAGTAGTCTATCCCCTGTGGGAGAAGATTTTTATCAACAGATCTCCAGTTATTTCAACCTTTTAATGGAAAGGATAGATAGTAATCCCTTTTCATTTGAATCATATCTTCTTCGTGATGCTCAGAGAATAGTGGTTGAAATTTGTGAGAGAAGAGAGTATAAAATAACCAATAGTGCAGTGATGAACGCTCAGCGTTCGTATCATCTTTTTAAAAACTCTCGAGAAGATGGAAGGCCTAAAATTCCATCAAATTCCACTCCTGAAGAGGAAAAACTATACCTGGAGATTTATAAGTCTTTAACTGCCTACAGGGTGGAGATGAGATCTCCTCTTGTATCTTACTCTCATAAAAAAGATATTAAATCAAGTGCTTTGAATTCACCTAAAAGAACTTCTAAACCTGTTGAAGATGAAGTAAAGGTAAACCCTATTGATGAGGGTATTAATGAGCAGAACATAGGTGGAACTGAAAGTAACATAGGTGGAACTGAAAGTTTTAACCATGCTTCAATTTCTAAAGAAAGGATAAAAAACTCTGTAAGGACAAACCCTGCAGTGGATGAGATTCCTCCTGAAATTCAGGATGAAATATACAGGCAGTTTGGTAGGGAACCATCAAAAGAGGGTTCTAAAAAGTCAGGCACTGGTTCTTCAGGAGAGATTAAACCAGGAACTCCGAAAGACAGGTCGGATACTCCTGATAATTTAAAAAGGGAATTTAATGAAGATACAGTTCAACCAGTAAATACTGATGTATCAAAAGTATCAAAAAATAGTTCTGGTCTTCATAAAATATCCACAGAGATTTTAATGATTTTGGATGAACTGCCTTCTATTATGGGGGTGGATAGTAAGGTTTACGGACCATTCCATCCTGGTGACATCATAACCATGCCTGAACCCAATGCCCGTATACTTATCAAGAACCAAAAAGGTAAGTCCATCCAAAGGTATAAATAAACAGTGAAATATAAATAGCGAGATATAGAGTCAGGCTTTTTATAATAGTCCGAGGACCATTAATCAATTTTACGGGTCAGATGACTTATTTTTACAGCCAACGAGGTGATTATATGAAGATTCCTAAAGAAAGGAAAACTTACTGCCCTAATTGCAAGAAACACACAATTCACACAGTATTAGAATCAAAAAGAAGAAAAGCCAGCGAATTAAAATGGGGTCAACGTCAATTCAGGCGTGTAACCAGTGGTTACCGCGGATACCCTCGACCATTACCTTCAGGTAACAAACCAACTAAAAAACTGGACTTAAGATACAAATGTAAAGAGTGCAACAAATCCCACATAAAACGCTCAACATTCCGTGCTGGAAAAGTAGAGTTCATTCAGCAGTAGGTGAAAAAATGTCAAAAAGTAAAAGTAACTTTTTAAGAGTAAAATGTGGAGACTGTGGCAACCAACAAGTTGTTTTTGATCATGCTGCCTCTAAAGTGGAGTGCATCATCTGTGGTAAATCTCTGGTAAAATCTAAGGGCGGAAGATCTGAAGTTGTAGCCCAAATAATCGAAGTTCTGGACTAGGTGTTTTAATGGTAAGAATGAAGCATAAGTGGCCACAAGAAGGCGATTTAATCGTGGCCACCGTGCATAAGGTCCTTAATTATGGCGCATTTGCCAAACTGGAAGAATACCCTGGAGAAGAAGCTTTCATACACATCTCCGAGGTATCTGCTGGATGGGTTAAGAACATTCGGGACCACGTACGGGAAAATCAGAAGATTGTTGCCCGAGTACTCCGTGTTAACCCTAAAAAGGGCCATGTTGATGTTTCCATGAAACGGATCAGGGAAGATCAAAGAACCCGTAAGATCCAACAGTGGAAAATCGAACAAAAAGCAGAGAAACTCCTGGAATTTGCAGCAAAAAGTATAGACAAGGATCTGGACGCAGCTTACGATGAAGTAGGCTACGCCATGATGGAAGAATTTGGAGATCTCTACGGTGCATTTGAAATATCTGCTGAAGAAGGAGCAGATTCCCTCATAGAAAGAGGAATGGATGAAATATGGGCTAATGCCATAACTAAAGTAGCCCAAAAGAACATCTCTCCACCTGAAGTACAGATCACCGGATACGTTGATTTAACTTCTTACGCCCCTGATGGCGTGAATATAATACGCAACGCCCTTACGTCAATCAATAAGGATAACATAGCCGTACAATGCGTTGGTGCGCCACGTTATCGGTTGCTGGTTAAATCATCGGATTACATCACTGCCGAAACCCTTCTTAAAGCTGCAGCAGATGAAGCCATTGCAACTGTTTTAGAAGCTGGTGGCACAGGTGAGTTCCACCGGGAATTAGAATGAAGATGAAAATGATGCGGTGCAGTTCCTGCAAGGAATACACCCTTAAAGACCACTGCCCGCACTGTGGAGGAAAAATTGAAGTAATATATCCTCCACGCTATTCTCCTGAGGATAAATACGGTAAATACCGAAGAATACTCAAGAAACAACTCAGTGAATCTCCTTAATCCTCATGATCCCACCTTATTGATTAAGGGAAATATCATAATAATCATTTATTAGTCATGTAGGAGTGTTTTAGATGAATGAAACCTTCATAAAAATGATTAAAGCAGTGGATCTCAATGATCCCATATTTATTGAAGCCCTACCCGGTATAGGTCACGTGGGCAAACTGGTTGCAGAGCACATCATACACGAACTAGGGGCCGAAAAATTCGCAGAACTTTACTCACCATCATTCCCCCCACAGGTCTTTGTAGATGAAGATGGACTCATAGAGCCCATGAAAAATGAGTTTTATTACCTAAAAAGCCAGGGAGAAAATGAGAGAGATTTCATTTTCCTAGGAGGAAACACTCAGGGACTCAGTCCAGAAGGTCAATACGAAATCTGTGGACATATATTAGATTTCGTTGAAAAATATGGTGTTAAAGAAATATACACCCTTGGTGGTCTGGGAACAGGCCAACCCGTGGAAAAACCAAAGGTTTTTGGAGCAGCCACCAACAAAGAACTGGCTCAAATGCTCAAAGAACATGAAGTAACCCTAAGATCAGCTGATGGTGGAATAATAGGTGCATCTGGCCTTATTTTGGGCTTAGGAATTTCCAGGGGCATGAATGGTGCCTGTTTAATGGGTGAAACACCAGGATACTTCATTGATGCCGATGCATCCAAAGCAGTGCTCACTGTTCTACTTGAAATACTTAAAATCGAAGTAGATGTGGCGAAACTGGAAGAACGGGCTGAAGAAACCCGCAAGATGATCAGTAAAGCTCAGCAGATGGAACGGGAAATGGCTGAACGGATGAACATCGCACCGGGAGAAGAAGACCTGCGATACATAGGTTAATAATCTTAATTAATTAATTAATTAATTTATTTATTTTTTATTTTATTCTTCTTTTTACATGATTTAAAGTATTTTATTTAAGAAAGGGTGTAAAAACATGATTATAAGGGCTGATCTGCATATTCACGGCCGTTACTCCATGGCCACATCTAAAAACATGACTCCTGAACTATTATCATCTCAGGGAAGTCTTAAAGGATTGCATTTAGTTGCAACTGGTGATGCATTTCATCAGGGCTGGCTTAGTATGATAGAAGAAGCCACTGAAGAAGCTGCTGAAGGGATTTTCAGGATCACCGAAAGCAAGAAAATGCACAATGAATTTCTCCAGGAAGAAATTCCAGAGGGGATTTCCAAAAATCCAGAAACCAAACTAATTCTAACTTCGGAAGTGGAAGATTCCAAAAGAGTTCACCATCTAATCCTCATCCCTTCCTTTGAAGCAGCATACCAGATGAGGAAAAAACTTAAAGGAAACCTGGATTCTGATGGTAGGCCCAGAGTACGCATGAGCGGTGCTGAAATACAGGAATTAGCCATTGAAAATGGATGTATAATGGGACCCTCCCATGCATTCACACCATGGACCAGCATCTACAAAGAATATAATAGTATAATGGACTGTTACAGTGAAACACCCGATTTTGTGGAGCTTGGACTCTCTGCAGACACGGACATGGCAGATCGCATTGAGGAATTACAGGATATACCTTTCCTCACCAACTCTGATGCTCATTCTCCATGGCCCCATCGTTTGGGACGTGAGTTTAATGAAATTAACGTTAAAGATCTGAACTTCCCTTCACTAGCTAGTGCAATTGCTGATAAGAAGATCACTGCAAACTATGGGTTTGACCCGAGACTGGGTAAGTATCATCACACTGCCTGTACCAAATGTTACCAGCAGTTCCATCCTGAAGAAGCCATCAAAATGAACATGAAATGTCCCTGTGGTGGTACCATAAAAAAAGGGGTGGACTATCGTGTGGAAGAACTGGCCACCTGGGATAAACCACACCACCCTCCACACAGGCCCCCTTATATTCATATCATGCCCCTGGCAGAGATCATAAGCCTCACCTACAGTAAAGGGGTTACCACCAAGTTCGTGCAAAGGATATGGCAGGAACTCATTTTAAAATTCGGTGATGAAATCTCGGCACTCATTGATGCTCCCCTGGAAGAGTTAGTGGAAATCGATCCAGAACTGGCCCGTAGAATACAGGCATTCCGGGATAAAACACTGCAAATAAAAGTAGGTGGTGGTGGAAAATACGGGGAATTAATTTTCAACGAAGAAAATTCCACAAAATCCTCTTTGGACTCTTTTTTATAGATTGATTTTTCACAGTCATTTTTCACTCTTCCCTTTTAGTGGAAAATGATGATTTTTGTTCCTTTTCATAAATGCAGAGTTTTGTTCATTCATTTTTTTTAGCAGATGTATTATAGGAAATATTTAAAAATATGAAATACTTTAAAAGCTTGGTAAATGATCACAATAAGTCCATAAAAATTAAGTCATGGTTAGATCAATTAAGTCATGGAAAAAGTTTTTATAATCTGATGATTAATCCAAGTTTAAGATATGTAGTGTTAATTCGATTAACCAAATTTTATTAAAATAATGCTTAACTTAGCTGTTGGCACAACTTAAATGTTGAAAATAAAAAAAGAAATTTGAGGTGTATTATAATGGGTATTGCTATGGACTATTCATGGGTGATTCTTGGAACAATTATTGGTGGTTTCATTTTAGTATCTTTAATGACACAATTTTTAAACAGAAATCCGGCAGAATAAAAGCATTTTTTGTGGACTAATAGTTGTTTGAATATTTTTTTTCAATTAACTTTTTTTTATTCATTGGGTTTGGGGTTAAAACTGTAAAATTGAAATTTCTTTAATTTTTATCAAATTTTATCATAAATTATTGGCGGAAAATTAAGAATTATTTTTGTAATAAAATTATAAATCAGATTGTTAAATTCTTCAAGATCTTTATCTGTCAAAGCCATTACGTTGCCTATATGTTCTTCAGTGATTCCAGTTTTTTTAACGTAATTAAAATCTGCAAACCCACAATTATGTGAAATTATATGTCTATGATCAATGTATTTCTGCATAGAATATTTTTCTTCCCTACTCTCAAATATGTTTAATCCAAAGACATTTTTAAAATATTCACTAGAAATTTGAACGTTTTGAAAATTTATGTTATCTGTTATTTTTTTAATAAAAATTTCATTTGGATCATTTGATTCTATAATTTCGCGAATTTCAATTTTTTTGTTAAAAAATTTAATCCTTTTCGGGTTATATTTTAAACCCCATTTAAACCAATCTTTACAACATTTTTCAAATATTGAGACTCCCGATATGATATAAAGTTCATTAAATGTCTGTTTTTTGAATAATGGAGCACTATCCTCATCAATAACAAGTTCATAAACTCCTTCCTGATCTTCTTCTATATATGCCTTTAAATTATATTTAGATTCTTTCATTTCTACTTTAAAGGCCATACAATGATTAAAAATAAATCCTAATTTTATAAGATGAAGGAATTGGAAAAGACATAATTCTTTGGCGTCTTCTTTTGCATTTTTAATTAGGCTTTCATTATTCATGTGCATTAAATATGTTTAATAACTTTAAAAAAATAAGTATATAAAAAATTATATGAAAATAACGGACCCGCCGGGATTTGAACCCGGGACCCTCAGATTAGGAGTCTGATGCCCTATCCTGGCTAGGCTACGGGCCCATGTTGAATTATTAAGCAATCCAATTTAATTATTTTTTTTATTTCACTATAATTTTATATTTTTACAGTACTTTTACAATATCCTGCCTGTTTTGATATTATATTTAAAAAGGGTACAAGTAACGGACCCGCCGGGATTTGAACCCGGGACCTTCGGATTAGAAGTCCGACGCCCTATCCAACTAGGCTACGGGCCCGTATGAATTTAACTGTATGCAGGTGATTCTCCTTCGCCCTGAACCGCTTGAGCCAGTTCTTTAAGTCTTGACTCGATTTCTTCGGCTTCTTTCAAAAGTGGCTCGGAGTTAACCTCTATGTTCAACATCCTATTTAAAACATCCACTACACTTGCAGCTGCACGGGGATCAGGATACTGATTTAATACCTCGGCAAACAGACATGAGGCAGGAATATCACTGGTCATGGTACGGGTTAACAGGGTTCCAGATAGTCCGTTTATGTTTCCAAATGGAAGTATAGGAAGATCAAGGTCTCCTAACAGTTTTAACCCTTCAAGAGAATTGGCAGCAGCTGCAACTCCGTTGGTTTTCTGCCTGACTGCAATGCTATTCAGGGTGATGAGCTCTTTACTGTTATTTCGCTTCATCCATTCAACTATGACATTGGTCATATCGTAGGTAACATTTGGTGGAACCACGAAGTCTGATAGGAATAGAACCAGGTTATCGGCAGCATAAATTCTGAATGGGTGTATAGCTACTCCTTTGTAGAGAACTGCTAGAGGTGGAAAGTATTTAGACTCAATATGTCCAATTTCCTCCATTTTTAGTTCTTCCACTAGAAGCCATCCCACTATGTTACCAATAAGCCCTAATTCAGGGGATCCTTCAATGACTGTTGCATTTTCAACATCCTTAGATATTATTTTACAGCATTCTACTTCAGTTTCCACCATTTCTACCATCTACGAAACACCCCCAGCTCCGCCTAAGTTTTTACCAG
This sequence comes from Methanobacterium formicicum DSM 3637, assembly GCF_000302455.1. NCBI lineage: Archaea > Methanobacteriati > Methanobacteriota > Methanobacteria > Methanobacteriales > Methanobacteriaceae > Methanobacterium > Methanobacterium formicicum. The sequence goes on along the minus strand of NZ_AMPO01000001.1, from coordinate 152,706 downwards.
TTTGGGCATCTATGTATATTTCTCCCACTTGGTTACCATTCATTATAATTGGTACTAAATAAGCTTTGGTGCTACCGTAAGTAGTCAGTTTAGGAGTTCCGGCAGTTGCCCCTTCCTGTAGAATGTATTTTGAAGCAATGGATTTAGCTTCTGAAGAGGATATCTTCACGGTAGTATCACTTCCTGATGCAGTTGATTTCTGACTGGAAGATGTTGAAACACTGGATGCAGAACTTTGCTGGTTTCCAGAATCAGTTCCAGTGGTTGAACTTGATTGTTGGCTTGTATCCGCACTGGTTGATGTTACTGGTTGCCATAGTCCTGGAGTCTGGGTGGATATCTGGTAACCCGCGGCAGCCACACCAATTAAAAGGACTATAACCACCGATACCAGAATTTTGGAGTCTATCATCAGCTCACCTCTTTTAGGTTATTTTTACTATGGGTATAATATACTTAAGACCAATTTTTTATTCTCAGTTGAAGAATTTATATTTTCTCTTAATATATTCCTTGATCTTATATTAAGAATATAATCGTATATTAAGATTTTGAAGATTTAATTCTTATGTTTTCGTTATATTGGTTTTTTAATCCCATAATTTCTTCCAATAAAAAGAACCACCCATAAAATATTATATATATTTTTTTCTGATTTTTATAGGAGCTTATAGTTAAGTATATACTGCTATTTAAATTTTTCATTTTGATTTTTAAAGAAAAGCTTATAATATTATTTAAAAGTTAGAGATAATGATGTTCTTATAAAAACTAAGAGGTGATACATTTGAGCGAAAAAATAGTTATATCGCCAACCTCACGACAGGAAGGACACGCAGAGTTGGTCATGGAAGTAGATGATGAAGGAATAGTAACCAAAGGCCGATACTTCAGTATTACTCCTGTTAGAGGTTTAGAAAAGATGGTAACAGGTAAAGCCCCAGAATCCGCACCAGTAATGGTGCAGAGGATCTGTGGTGTATGTCCAATACCTCACACCCTTGCTTCAGTAGAAGCTATGGATGATTCATTAGGTATAGAAATACCAAAAGCAGCTAGACAGCTAAGAGAACTTACTCTTGCTGCTCATCACGTAAACAGCCACGCTATACACCAGTTCCTTATAGCTCCTGATGTTGTACCAGAAAATCTGTTCACTACCGCAGTAGAATCAGTATCTGAAATCAGAAAAACCGCCCAGTCTGTGGTGGAAACTGTAGCTGGGGAAGGAATACACCCATCCGATGTAAGGATCGGTGGAATGGCTGATAACATAAGTGAAGTTGCAAGAAAAAGGCTATATGCCCGATGTAAACAACTCAAACCAAAATTAGATGCTCACGTCGAGTTAATCATTGGTTTAGTTGCAGACAAAGGATTCCCAGAAGGATTAGGTGTAACAAACGCACCAACACTCGCCACTGATATATTATATGGTGACCGGGAAAACTTCGATCTGGACAGATTCACAGAAATAATGCCAGAAAGTTGGTATGATGACCCAGAAGTAGCTAAACGAGCCTGTTCAACCATCCCTCTCTACGATGGAAGGAATGTTGAAGTAGGTCCAAGGGCCAGGGCATCAGTGTACGGAGGATTCACCGAAAGAGGTGTAGTTGCTCAGCACGTAGCCAGAGCACTGGAGATGAAAACCGCACTATCCAAATGTATAGACATTCTGGGTGAACTGGACACATCTGCACCAACAATGGCTGATTTCGATGTAACTGGAACTAACAAACTGGGAGTCGGAGCTATTGAAGGACCACGTGGAATGGATGTTCACATGGCTCAAGTTGCCGATGGAAAAACTCAGTTCTACAGTTGTCTGGTACCAACCACTTGGAACATACCCACTATGGGACCTGCCACCGAAGGATTCCACCATGAATTCGGACCTCACGTTATCCGAGCCTACGACCCATGTCTGTCCTGTGCGACTCACATGATCGTAGTAGACGATGAAGACAGGAGCATTCTCAAAAACGAGATGGTCAGGATATAAGGGAAAAGCATGCCATACAGTGCAGAGATAATAGTGGTCGGATGCGGAAACATCCTTTTTGCCGATGATGGATTCGGCCCTGAAGTAATAAAAGCACTTGGAGACTACTCTAAGGAAAATCCCTTACCAGATAATGTCATGTTAATCGATGCAGGTACCGGTGGCCCGCACTTCGTGTTCAGCCTTCCTCACGAAGAATGGAAGAAGATGATAGTGGTGGATGTGGTACAGTTTAATGCAGAGCCCGGTACAGTTCGTAAATTCAGTGTTGACGAAATACCCGAAGGTTCCTACGAAAACGTGCATTCATGGCCAGTTAACCAACCATTACATGATTTAGCAAATGTTTGCGAAGTTATGGTGATTGGATGCAAGCCAGAACATATCTCTGCCCCCGATGTAGAAATGGGGTTAACCAAAAGTGTGGAAGATGCCATTCCCGAGGCCATTAAACTAATATTAAAAGAAATAGGGGTTAGTTAATGTCAATATTAGCCCGCATCAAATCGTTTTTTGGAATGGAGGCAAAACCTGACAATAAAGCTTCACAAGAGGAGGTTGAAAAAGTGGCTGAAGAAAAAGCTAAACCAAGAATAGGATACATTCACCTGAGTGGATGTACTGGAGATGGAATGTCGTTAACAGAGAACTACGACATCCTAGCACCTTTACTTACTGAAATGGTGGATATAGTTTACGGACAAACCCTGGTAGACCTATGGGAAATGCCTGAAATGGACATAGCCCTGGTTGAAGGATCAGTATGTCTACAAGATGAACACAGTTTACATGAACTCAAGGAAGTACGGGAAAAAGCAGGCTTAGTAGTTGCTTTCGGATCCTGCGCAGCAACCGGCTGTTTCACCCGATACTCCCGAGGAGGACAGCAAGCACAACCAAATCACGAATCATTCGTGCCAATTGCTGATCTGGTAAAAGTTGACCTGGCCATACCTGGCTGCCCACCATCACCCGAAATAATTGCCAAAACTGTAGTAGCAGTCTTAAACGGTGATATGGACTACTTACAGCCCATGATGGATCTGGCTGGTTACACCGAAGCATGTGGTTGCGACCTGCAGCTGAAAGTGGTGAACCAAGCATTATGTATTGGATGTGGAACCTGTGCCATGGCTTGCCAGACCCGAGCTGTGAGCATGACCAACGGAAGACCTGAAATAAACAGTGATCGTTGTATTAAATGTGGAGTCTGCTACGTGCAGTGCCCACGAAGCTGGTGGCCTGCTGAAAGGATCAACCAGGACTTAGGCTTATAGGAGGTGAAAAAATGGTATTAGGAACCTACAAAGAAGTTGTTGCAGCAAGATCAACTGATAAACAGATCCAAAAATTAGCCCAGGATGGAGGAATAGTATCAGGTCTATTCTGCTATGCCCTAGATGAAGGACTCATTGATGGTGCAGTAGTAGCTGGACCATCAGATGTAATGTGGAAACCAGAACCAATGGTAGCCATGTCCTCAGATGAGATACTGGCCGCCGCTGGAACTAAATACACCTTCTCCCCTAACGTATGGATGCTCAAAAAAGCAGTCCGACAGTATGGTCTAGAGAAACTTGGAACCGTAGCCATACCCTGTCAGAGCATGGGAATCCGGAAAATGCAGTCCTACCCATTCGGAGTAAAAAACGTGGCAAGTAAAATTGCCTTAATGTTAGGTATTTTCTGCATGGAAAACTTCCCATACGAGTCCCTCAGGACTTTCATCTCAGAAAAAGCAGGAGTGGACTTCGACCTAGTGGAAAAAATGGACATAGGCAAAGGTAAATTCTGGATTGAAACTGCCGACCAAACCCTGAGCATACCACTCAAAGAAACTCATGGATACGAACAGAATGGATGCAAAGTTTGTCTGGATTACGTAGCAGAACTAGCTGATGTATCAACTGGTTCAGTTGGAACCCCAGACGGCTGGTCCACAGTCTTCGTCAGAACCGATGCTGGTGAAACCATATTCAAACAGGCTGTAGAAGCTGGAGTCATTGAAACCAAACCAATGGATAATGTGAAACCAGGCCTAGGTCTACTTGAAAAACTGGCCACCGACAAGAAAACCAAAGCCATGAAAGTAATCGATGAAAGGAAAGCCATGGGCTTACCTGTACCTTTCAAAGGCAGCGCTGAAAAGGAAGATCCATTAGCTAATGTATAGGGATAATATCCCTATTTTTTCTATTTTTTTTGATTTGAGATTTTAAAAGAATTAATTTATCATTTAAAAGAAACATTTGAAAATCAATAATCCTAAATAATCCTAATTGTTATTTTAAGTTTTTGATTAATGTTATCGTATTCAACTGCTTTGTTAATTAACTTCTTAGTTTAAATTATTATGATCCGACCTTTCACTAAAATAAAAAAAATATTAACTGCTGTTAGCGGGTAATATTCTGTTTTATTGGGTTATCACCCTACAACCATCAGATTCCACTATCACCGTATGTTCAGCCTGGACCACCCTGGCACCACTTTTCTCACGGAGTACATGGTAAGGGTAGATTGCCCTGGAAGAGACCAGTTGTCTCATGGCAGGATTAAGCTGTCTTATGCCCGGTTCATCATTCAACCATCTTTTGGCGAAGGAAAAGGTACCATATTTTGTTTTTATCACTTCAAGTAATTTTCGAGCAGGAACAAGGCGTAATGGCCGGTCACGTAGGAATCTGAAGATGAAAGTATCTTTCATATCTCCCACTACCCCTACACCATCAGTTACAAAGGGTTCAATTGCCAGAACATCACCTTCCTCTATTTTATGTGGGTTATTTTCCTTAACATTAGGTATGGATAATTTAGAGTGCAGTATCCACCGATCCATACTATGACCAGCGAGATTGACTACGGGTAGATACCCCTGCGACTTCACATACTCTTCCACAGCTCCACCAATTTTACCCAGCTCAACACCGGGCCTTATGTTACTGATGGCAACTTCCAGGGCCTGATTAACAGTTTCAATCATCTCCAATTGTTTTTCGGTGGTGTACTTTTTATCTCCGGATTGGTAAGGACCTTCTCCTGAGCCTATCATCACGGTGGTGGCTGAATCTGCTATGTAACCATCAACATGGGCTCCCAGGTCAATTTTTACCAGATCTCCATCTTGCAGGATGGTTTCATCCCCTGGTGGGGAGGTGTAATGGGCAGTAACTTCATTAATGGATATGTTGCAGGGAAAGGCGGGCAAACCTCCTCTTTTCATGATTTCTGATTCAATGAGATTTGTCAGGTCTAGTACTTTCATCCCCTCGTGAACTTCGCTAACTGCCATCTCTCTAACATCTTTTACAATTTTACCTGCTTTTTGGTACATATCTGTCATGACATCACTACGTAATAATAGGTAATTAGTTTACATGATTCCCGTAATTTAATACTCTTTATCAATTAACATTCCTTAATTATTCTGTAACGCTGATATAAATCCTTTTCAGGATTCAAATCAATAAAAACTATCTTATCACATTATTTGCCGCTGAAAGTTAAAATAAATTATTAATTACATTAAATACGGTATATTATCTCTGTGTTTCTTATAAAAGTCAATAAATAGTATAATGTATTCAATTGATTGGTTTAAACGTTTAGTCAACTATTAAACATTCTACTTATATTTTATATTTTTTTGAAGTTTTCAAAAAATTAAGAAATAAAAAATATCTTATCTAGTTAAAACTGTACACCCGTCAGATTCTACTATAACCGTATGTTCGGCCTGGGCTACCCTGGCACCACTTTTTTCACGGAGTACATGGTAAGGGTAGATTGCCCTGGAAGAAATCAGCTGTCTCATGGCAGGGTTAAGCTGCCGTATCCCTGGTTCTTCCTTTAACCATCTCTGGGCGAAGGGAAGGTTAGCATACTTTAATTTTATGATATCAAGCAATTTTTTGGCAGGTGCCAGGCGTAAAGGTCGGTCACGTAGGAATCTGAAGATAAATGTGTCTTTCATATCTCCCACTACTCCTACACCATCAGTTACGAAGGGTTCAATGGCCAGGATATCACCTTCCTCTATTCTGTGATGGTTTTTTTCGTTAACGTTGGGTATGGATAATCCTGAATGCAAGATCCACTGATCCATGCTATGGCCGGTCAGGTTGGAAACTGGTAAAAATCCCTGAGATTTCACATACTCCTCCACTGCCCCACCAATTTTACCCAGCTCAGCACCGGCCCGTATGTTGCTGATGGCAACTTCCAGGGCCTGGTTTGCAGTTTCAATAAGTTCAAGCTGTTTTTCGGGGGTGTAACTTTTATCTCCAGATGTGTAAGGGCCTTTTCCTGAGCCTATCATCACGGTAGTGGCTGAATCTGCTATGTAACCATCAACATGGGCTCCCAGGTCAATTTTTACCAGATCTCCATCTTGCAGGATGGTTTCATCCCCTGGTGGGGAGGTGTAATGGGCAGTAACCTCATTTATTGATATGTTGCAGGGGAAGGCGGGCAAACCTCCTCTTTTAATGATTTCTGATTCAATGAGATTTATTAGACTTAAAACTTTCATTCCTTCATGAACTTCGCTAACTGCAAGTTCCCTAACATCTTTTACAATTTTGCCTGCTTTTTGGTACATATCTATCATGACATCACGCATAGAACTGATTATTAAATTTAATAATTTTAAACTACATTACTACCTATTATAATTCAATGACCATAATCATTTCTTGGGATCCCCTTTTCATAGTTAGTCAGTATAAGTGAGGGGGGACTGTTTCCAAGATGAAACTTAAAATAACAAAGCATTAATTATATAAAACCAATATATTATATGTACTTTTCATATGAGAAGTCAATAAGAGGTTTTAGGTATTCAAGCACTCAGATTAAACGTATGAATTAGAAGGGGGTTAAAACATTCTGATTTAATGTACTTAAGGATGTTCTAATTTAAAAATTGAATCTAGTCATTCAAAGCCTTTTAAAACCATTAAATTTCATTTGTGATTTAATAATCTGTAATAAATATAGACGAGGGGAATACCTATGGCAGATATAAACATTCCACAAAACATTTTTTTGATTATCATTGCAGTGATAGCGCTTGTAGCAGTAATCGTTATTGTAATGCAATGGAGAAAGGTTAGGGAAGCCCAGAGCAATGTAACATTCCTTGAAAAACAGGCAGAAATAAAGAAAATCGAACTGGTTGAACGTGATCTTGAATCCAAACGGTTAATGGAAAATGTGATACCACTCCCTAAAGATCAGCAGGAAAGACTTTCTGAGATCAGGGGTGAAACATCAAAAATGATGCAGAAAGTAGGTTTTCTCCACAGTGAAATCAATGAAAGAGTCACCCGCCTGGAAACCCGAGCGGAGTATGAAAAACTCAAGACACTTTTAGACGACATCGAGAAAAAAGAAGCAGAATTAAATAAAAAGGGTAAAAAAGGGGGTAAGTAACCTATGACTCCTTTAGAAGTATTTGCTATTCTGGTTTTAGCAGGAGCAGTGGTTGTATTATTATATTACTACTTGCAAGATAACCGTAAGGTTAACTTCGGACAGGTGAAAAGTGATGCCACTAATTTGGGGGAAAGGGTCTATGGAGGGGCTAGCAATCTTGGTGAAAAGGTTCAAGGCGGAGCCAATGATTTAGGTGAAAAAGTTTCAGGAGAGGGGTCAATGTCTGGAATGGGTGAAAAAGTTTCTGGTGTTGGAGAAAAGTTAAATGTTTCAGGAGTCAGTGAAAAAGTTTCAGGAATGGGAGAAAAGATCAAGGGAAAGGTAAGTGTTCCCATCAGTACTGATAACTTATCCCACCGTATCGATCTTTTCCTGAATGAGCAGAGTGATCAGTTAATAGAAGACTGGGATCTGGCCACAAAAAAGGATCTTTCCCAGCTGGAAAAACGTTTCAATGTGGTATCCCTTGATATTGAAACCCTGGAAAAACGTTTCAATGAGTACCGTGGATCAACCAACAAGAAACTGGAAAATATTGAGGAACGTCTGGATAGTCTGGAGAATCCTGAGAAAAAAGTAGAAAAATAATGATTCAACCAGAAATAAAGATTCCAAATGTATACTGAGATAATATATTATATTTCTTATTCTTTAGCCCTATTTGGGGCTCTTTTAGTTTTTTATGGCGGAATAAGGGCAGCAATCAAGGTTATCTCCAAGGAACTTTTGAGGAGAACTTATGAATACAATGACATCCGCCTGGACTTCACCAACAAGATAGTGTTAGCTCTGGAATTTTTTATAGCTGCTGATCTAATCAAGAGCATAATGCAACCAACCCTAAGTGATGTTGTTGTTCTGGCGGTGATTGTGGGCATAAGAACAGTGGTAGGTTATTCTTTAAATGCGGAATTAAAGGAACTATCAGATATTAAATGATTAGTTGAATGATTTCATGAATTCTTTACGTATTTATAATAAAAAAATTCAATTAAATGGGATTATGGGGTAAGATTAAAAATAAATCCTGATAATTAAGGGAAACCTTTATATAGTGTGGAGACCCAACACTGGTATACAGCGGGGTGGGGTAGTCTGGTGATCCCGCGGGGCTCATAACCCCGAGAGCCCTAGTTCAAATCTAGGCCCCGCTACTTATTTTTTAATGGCCAGCCGAAGGGCAGCTACCGGTTTCTATAGATATATGTCTGTAGTTTAAACTGAGGAAACTCCACCCATCATACAGAACCGTGATGTCATAAGACATCTGCTGAGAAGCAGGACTCTGGAGCAGAAACGACACGTCTTCTGGTGGATGAACATGATGATTCGTCTGATTGACACCAGAAGGAACGGTGAAACGGCCATTCCACGGGATGCAAGGGTAAACACTGCCTATGAACCCTGTATGAGGCAGAGGTAACTCGCATAGATGAATGCTGCCACCAACAGAAGGTGGGTTACTCTCGGCAGGCCATTATCTTTATTTTATACCGGGATTATCCAATTTTCATGAATTATTTTTTAGTAGAAAAAGAGTTATTTTTTTTTATCAGGATATTTATCCAAAATAGAAGATTGGTTCTTTAATAGAAGATTGGATTCTTTAAAAATAATCCTTGAAAAAAGTTAAAAAATAAAAAAAGATTAACTGGGATTTTTTATTCAATCTTTCTGGAAGAACATCAAAATTCCAGTTATAAGTAGCCATAAACCGATTAGTGCACCTAACCAGAATGGATCTTTTATGATGTATCCAAATATAAGGTATATAATACCTATTATTATGGCCACAACTCCGTTCCAACGACTACCACCAGCTTTAGTAAATACAGCAACAATACCGATGATTATCAGGAATAAACCTGCCATTGCGACTAATAATCCTGCCACAAAGCTGAAAAGACCCGGGTTCAGGATGAATCCAAGACCCAGTACCAGGGCAATAATTCCCAGCACTATCTCCAGAAGCCCAAGCCCACTGTTTTCTGCTCTGTCGGAAAAACCAGCTAGTATAAGGCCTATACCTAAAAATGCCACTCCAAGGCCAGTTAGGATACTAATTGGAACTAGTCCCAGCAGGGGAAAGGCCAAAACGATTAAACCTAAAATTATCAGTACTATTGCTAGGGTATTTTTTTGCATATTTTTCCCTCCTATTTAATTAACTCCCTATTGTTTGATGTATTATATTTCGCATTAGTATTATATTTTTTGATCCATTACTCCCTGACCAATAATTAACTTATAAACAGGCAGATGAAACTGAAATATAAAAATAATTATAAATTCGAATGTTTAATTGAATATAAACTCATATAATAGTTTAGAATATTTATAGTACTTTTAAATTCTTTTAAATAATTTTATTCCATTAAAAGTTCCAGAATCAGTTCAATACCAATAAATATGGTGGTGTAAATCAGTACTTTTCGGAAGGGTAGTTCATATTTTTCCCGCAGCATGGTTATATACAAACTGATGAAGGCAACAGCAGCTGCTAAATAACGAATATCAAATTCTATATGGCCATTTAACATATTTGCCATTCTAAAAAGTGCAAATACAAATAAACCTAGCCCTACTACAGTTATAACGTAATATTCTCTTTCATTGGTCACAGAGTAGTTTAACTTAATCAGTTCATCTGGATTTTCTGGGTTTAAAATAGATTTAAGGTGGTCCGGTTTTATCAGAAAGTCATAACGCCGTCTGCGATTTTTATCAAGTATACTACTGGAGGGTATGAAAATAGTTTTTGATTCATTGGTTTTTTTGGAAAGTTTTATTTCATTTACTTTTCCATTATTGGACATTTTCATTCCTAAAGGGAGCGTTATGTGTAATTCCATTTCTTCAGCTTCAGTAAATTCAACAATACCCATATATCCGCGATTGAATCGTCCAAGTTCAAATTCTGGGTTAACTAGAATGAATTTAACGTCTAATTTGACATGTTTGAGTCCTCGTTCGTCCCGAATCCCGATCCACTGATCCAGATTACCCAAATTGATTATTAACTCGTCATCTTCTTCTAAAAATGGAATAAACCAGTCTCGGTTAACCCCAAATATTTCCATGTCTTCTAAGAGTCCTTTTTCCATTGGAAGTTTAATAAGGGGTTCATCAGTAAGAAGATCCATTACAATTCGCACCCTACGAGCTGGAGACGGAACTATCTGGTCTTCAATATAAACACGATTCTTTTTAGATAAAAACAAGTTAATCCCCCCATTTTTTTAAAATTCCCTGTGGTATAAATGATCAGATATCATTTATTTTATCATTTGTCTGGACAGACTAGTTATTACGGATTGTTCTGGTAAATTTCAGGTTGTTCTAGTAATGGCTCAAAACCATAATATGTATATGTGAATTGTTTTTTAAATAACACACTAAAGTTTTTTACAAATCATGTGATATCCCAGATGATCTTAAAATGTGTTCAGATTCTCACTCATATTCTTATATGGGATATTCTAATGGAAATTTACAGAAAGGTTTAAAAAATGTTCAATAGTATTCTAACAGGTTTGGAAGGATTCATAGTCAGCTACGGTCCCTGGGCGGTGTTTGGTGGATCCATACTGGAACAGGTAGTAACTCCCATCCCATCCAGTTTGGTGGTGTTGGGTGCCAGTTTCTTCATGATGAAGGGTGTTGCCTTGTCGATGGGGGCACTGAAAACCCTGTTTTTTAACATAAGCATTCCTGCTGCACTGGGAGTAACCCTGGGCTCACTTTTATATTATGGAATAAGTTATAAAATTGGAATTCCATTTGTTCAGCGAGCTGGGAAATATCTGGGGGTGACAGTGGATGATCTGGAAGGTGTGGAAAGGAAAGTGAAGGCCAGTAAGTATGAAAATCTGTTCCTATTTGCAGCCAGATGTGTGCCGGTAATCCCCAGCATAGCAATCAGCCTCTTTTGTGGCATGATAAGGTATAATCCACGAAATTACGTTTTAATAACCTTTTTCGGAGCACTGGTACAGGCATCAATTCTGGGGATTATTGGATGGCAGTTTGGGAACTTTTATCTTACTATATCTGAGGGGTTATCATTTATAGACAACATAATCCTTGTAATCATTGTATTAGTTGTTGTTTGTTTTGTTTTTGCAAAAAGACGACAGAATAAAGGAAAAAAGGATTAGTCTAATTAAAATATTAGTCTTTTTTAAAAAATATTAATAAGCCCTTAAATCATCATGTAATCAATTAGGCATCAAATAATCAAACTAGGGAACAATCAGATTTAGGGAGTAATCAAATTAGGGGGATTAAAATGAGTTTATTCTCCTGTAAATTGGTCGTAGACCCTTAATGACTGTGACAGGGCTGTGGTTTCAGTGATGGAAGCTCCGAGAATAATTGCCAGTAGCAGCTGCTCATTGGTGGCTCCGAATTCCCTGGCTACCTCCAAGTGAGTGTTAAGGCAATGGGGTGATCCCAGAGCAGCAGCTGCCCCAATGGATACAAATTCCTTGGTGAGAGGGGGAAGAGACTCATCCACCATCATAACTTCTACTTTGTCAAAGTAAACCTTTAAAGCAGGTGGGTTTTCGGATAAAACCTGGAATATTTTGGGTACAAAACCAAAGTAACTGCTTATCTTTTCCATTATTTCTTCAACATTTATCTCCTGATCATTACTCTGTGTAGTTTCAGTGTTCACCTAATCACTTCTTTAAAACTTTTTTCAAGACATCTTCAATTAAATGAGAATAGTCTTATGTAAAATAAATAGTTTCACTTATTCTAATTATTTAGTGAGATGAAATTGTAAAAATAAGGCAGGCTTAGGGAATGTTCCCAACAGTTTAAATTAAAATCAGATGAATAATTTTGGTGAGTTAAGAACTGTTAAGGTTGTTGTAAAAAACTTAAGAGATTGTAATTGGATGTGACATGAACAAAATGTTGGATTATTGAGTTAGATGTGGATTATTGAATAGAATGTTGGATTATTGAGTTAGATGTGGATTATTGAATAGAATGTTGGATTATTGAGTTAGATGTGGATTATGAAATGGGATGTTGGATTATTGAGTTAATGTGGTAATTGAATTGATTTTGAATTGTTAAATGGAAAATTGATGCTAATTCTATGGTTTTATATTCTAATGGTTTCGGTTGTACCAAGCAACATGTCTCTTTTCAATGGTTAATGGCATCCTTCACCTTATCAAAAAAACCTTTTTCCTCCTGGTAGATTTCATTGCCGCTTATATCGGCAAATTCTTCCAGGAGTTCTTTTTGACGGGGGCTGAGCTTTTTAGGGGTTATGATTTTAACATTAACATACAGGTTACCTTTACCATTCCATCTTAAATGGGGCATGCCATGACCTTTTATACGGAATGATGTCCCGGTCTGGGTTCCAGCAGGGATTTTAAGTTCCACCTCTCCATCAATGGTGGGCACATCAACTTTAGCTCCCAGTGTGGCCTGTACAAAGCTGATGGGTTTTTCATAGTGAAGGTTGGCTCCTTCCCTCTGGAAGTACTTGTGGGGTTTCACCCGTATGAGAACGTAAAGATCACCTGGTGGTCCACCTTGTTTACCAACATCTCCTTCACCAGTAACTCGCAGGCGGGATCCATCTTCCACTCCTGCCGGTATTTTCACGTGAATGGTACTTTTTTGCCTCACAATACCTTTTCCATGACATTCATGACATGGAGTTTCGATTATTTTCCCTTCACCCCTACAGGCACTGCATGGGCGTATGGTGGCAAACTGGCCCAGTGGGGTGTTCTGTACCTGTCTTACCTGACCGCTTCCTCCACAGACGTCACAGGTTCTGCTATCAGTTCCAGGTTCGGCCTTTGATCCATTACAGTGGGGACAGGTTTTCTTGTGAGGGACTTCAATGTCTTCTTCCAGGCCCTGGGCTGCATCCTCCAGGGTGATCTTCATCTCGTAAAGTACGTCATCGCCCTGCTGAGGACCGTTGCGTCGGCCTCCTCCAAATCCGAAAAGGTCAAATATGCTCTCGAAACCACCTGCTCCTGCTCCTCCGCTTCCACCTCGGTTTCCTCCGAATCCGAATCCACGGAAAATGTCTTCGAAGTTGATATTGTTAAAAATATCTTCCTGACTGAATCCACCCATTCCTGCATGGCCGTACTGGTCGTAAGTGTTTCTTTTCTCCTCATCGGATAACACAGCGTAAGCTTCACTGATTTCTTTGAATTTTTCACCTGCTTCAGGGTCTTCACTTACATCAGGGTGATATTCCATGGCCAATTTACGGTAGGCCTTTTTAATATCTTTCTTAGTGGATCCTTTCTCCACTCCCAGGACTTCGTAATAATCGCGCTTCTCTGCCATGTTAATCTTCCTTAAAATACTCTAAACATTAATTTTAACCTTAATTTTAGTAATTTTAACTTATTAATTTTGAACCCTAATTCTAAATAATAACGTTATTTATTGAATATCTCTTCTATTTAATGAATTATCTCTTCTAATATGGGCCCAATCTACTATAGTAGTATGGAAATATATTAATATTGTAATTTAAGTTATGAATATGATTTATGAGTGTGAAATATAAAATCAATTTCTTACTAAACCTGATTTGTTTATTTATTAAATTTGATTTACATTTTTTAATTAATTTTTTTTAATTGAACTTAGTTTAGAATTTTTTAAATTAAATTTCTTAAATTTCAAATAATATCTAACTTACAGTATATTCAATTTTAGTGGGATAAATATAATAAAAGTGTTGGGTAGTGGGGAGGGGTATGAGAATGATCTCAATCCGCTCCATTCATACTTTCCCATAGGTTTTATTTTTTTACTTCATAGTCGGCGTCGATGGTGTCATCATCCTTAGGATCCTTACCTTGCTGATCTTGCGCGTCCTGTCCCTGCTGCTGTTGCTGCTGGGCCTGTTCTTGCTGGGCTTGCTGGTAAATGGCAGCTCCAACTTCCTGCACAACTTTGGTCAGTTCTTCGGTTTTCGCTTTAATGGCTTCCAGATCATCTCCACCAACGACTTCCCGGAGTTCTTTGACCAGTCCTTCGATCTTGGTCTTCTGGTCGGCCTGGACCTTATCACCCAGTTCATCCAGGGTTTTTTCGGCGGTGTAGATCATGGAATCGGCATTGTTCCGGATTTCCACTTCTTCCTGACGTTTTTTGTCCTCATCGGCGTGCTGTTCAGCTTCCTTGATCTTCTGGTCAATTTCGTCCTCGGATAACTTGTTAGGGGCGGTGATGGTAATGGCCTGTTCCTTACCAGTTCCCATATCCTTAGCTGACACATTGAGGATACCGTTGGCGTCTATATCGAAGGTTACTTCGATCTGTGGCATTCCACGGGGTGCTGGTGGGATTCCAACTAGCTGGAACCTGCCTAGGGTGGTGTTTCCAGTGGCCACTGATCTTTCACCCTGCAGGACGTGTATATCCACTGAGGTCTGGCTGTCAGCAGCGGTGGTGAACACCTGACTTTTCTTGGTGGGTATGGTGGTATTTCTTTCGATTAACTTGGTGAAAACTCCTCCCAGGGTTTCAATACCCAGAGATAATGGAGTTACATCCAGAAGGACCAGGTCTTTGATTTCACCAGCCAGTACTCCTCCCTGAATTGCAGCTCCTACAGCCACACACTCCATAGGGTCGATTCCACGTTCTACTGGTTTACCAATGTAGTCTTCCACGAATTTCTGGACAATGGGCATCCGTGTAGGTCCTCCCACCAGGATGATCTTATCCACATCACTTTTAGACATTTTAGCATCCTTTAAGGCCTGTTCCATTGGTGCAGAGCAGCGTTTGATGATGGAATCAACCAGTTCTTCCAGTTTAGCTCGAGTTAGAGTGTGGGTTAAGTGTTTTGGACCGTCCTGGGTGGCAGTGATGAATGGTAGGTTAATTTCAGTTTTTAAGGTGGTGGATAGTTCGATCTTGGCTTTTTCAGCAGCTTCTCTCAATCTCTGCACTGCCTGATCATCATTTAAGACGTCGACACCGGTTTCTTTTTTGAACTCTGCTGCCAGGTAGTTCATGATGGTGGCGTCCATGTCGGTTCCTCCCAGTTTGGTGTCCCCACTGGTGGATCTAACTTCGAAGACTCCTCCTCCGAATTCCATGATGGTTACGTCCAGTGTACCTCCACCGAAATCGAAAACCATGATTTCCAGTTCATCATCTTCACTGGATTTGTCAATACCGTAGGCCAGGCTGGCGGCGGTGGGTTCGTTGACCAGTCGTACTACATCTAGTCCGGCAATGGTTCCTGCGTCTTTGGTGGCGGTTCTCTGGTTGTCGTCAAAGTAGGCAGGCACGGTTATGACTGCTTTTTTCACTTCTTCTCCCAGGAATGCTTCTGCATCTTTTTTAATCTTTTGCAGGATGAATGCGGAGATTTCCTGTGGGGTGTACTGTTTTCCAGATATGTCTACCTTGTAACTGGTACCCATCTGCCTTTTTATGGATGTGATGGTTTTCTCAGGGTTGGTTACTGCCTGTCTTCTGGCAGGTTCTCCCACCAGGCGCTGACCATCATCAGTAAAGGCCACGTAGCTGGGGAATGATTTACCGTACTGGGTAGCTCCCTCTGCACTGGGGATGATGGTTGGCTTACCACCCACCAGCACTGCAGCTGCAGAGTTACTGGTTCCCAGATCAATTCCTATAATTTTTTCTGTTTTAGCCATACAAATTCACCTCTTATTTTTCATCAGTTTTCTTACAAACTTTAACTTTAGAATATTTTATAACCTTAGAATTCAATTTATAACCTTTACAAAGTTCTTCAATTATTTCTCCATTCTTAAAATCTTCATGGGCTTCTGCCATGAGTGCTTCGTGCTGGTAGGGGTCGAATTTTTCTCCCTTTGCAGAGATTTCTTCCAGACCTTCTCCTTCCAGGATATTTTTCAGGTTCTGGTAGATCATTTCCACTCCTTCATGCAGATCATCGGATTTACCTGATTTAAGGGCTCTTTCCAGGTCTTCATAGGAGTCCAGTACTTTAAGAATGAGTTTTTCATTGGCATAATGAATTTGATCACTCAACTCTTTCTCTGTTCGTTTTTTGAAGTTATCAAAATCTGCTTGAAGTCTTAACACCTGTTCGTGGTATTGTGCTATTTTCTCATCTTTTCTGGTGATTTCCTCTTCCTTCTCCTTAATTTCATCATTTTTTTTCTGGATCTCTGACTCTAATTCATTCAGATCATCCTTCATCTTAGCAACATCTTTTTTATCAGTCATTTATTCACCTTTATTGGGGATGGGAAGATTTGAGTAACTTTACCATTATAGTTACCATTGGTTATATAAACCTTTCTCTAAACCATGGTTATAGTTACCAAAAGTTATATAAAACTATAGTAACCAAAGGTTATATAAACCTTTCTGAAAATAGGCATTATAGTAACCATCAGTTATAAAAATTTTTTAAGTATTCATAACTGATGAAGCATACCTGTAAGGTTTTAAATTCCCATAAAAAGTTAAAATAAAAATGAATATGAAATTGGATGAAATATGGAATTTTATAATAACTTAATGTATAAACAAAGATTGATTGGGATAAATTAAATATAATCTAAAAATCAACAGCATTACTAATAAATATGAAAAAGTGGATGAAAAATGGATTTAGAGTTATTACTGGATGTTATGGGCTGCAAAACCCGTAGGAACATACTTGACCTTTTAAGGGATGAGCCTCGCTTTGTCAGCCAGATATCCCGAGAACTGGAGATAGGCCAGAAAGCCATAATTGAACACCTACGTGCCATGGAAGAAGCAGGTCTTTTAAGCTCAAATTTCCAGAAAATAGAGCGAGGAAGACCTAGAAAATATTATGATATATCACACGATGTGGAATTCCAGATATTCATCAGCCAGGGCACTATTCGTGTGAAATCCCCTGGACATGAATTTCAGGAACTGCAACTACTGGAAGAAAGAGCCCGGTTGGGTGAAGATGTTTCAGAGGAACTGGAAAATCTTATAGGGGACTATGATGAGGCTAAAAAACATGCAGAAATCCTGTTAAAGCAGGTGGATGAAAGGAAAAGAGCTTTAAAGATACGATCCTTGAACCTACCAGTCATGTTTAATGGGGAAGAGTCCCAGGATGAAAAACCATAGAACTGTTATTTAATTTTTCTTTAATTTTTCTATAATTATTTTTAAAGATTTAATTTTTTTATAGGTAAAGCTTTTTTGTAGATTAATTTTTTTTAATAGATTAAAGTTGTTTCTCATAACCTAGAATGAGTTTATGTCTTTTTCCATGAATTAAGATTTTCCTCCGAATTATGATTGTTTCCCGCATTTTAAAGCAGCCACCATGGCCTGCCCCAGGGAAACAGAACCATCACCAGCACAGCTATTTTTATGTTGAATGAAATTGTAGCCCGCATCTTCCACAACTTCTTTTATGGTCATACTAATGGCTTCGTTGTAGAAAACTCCCCCAGAACCTCCTATGGTATCAACACCCTTTTTGCTAGCTACCTTTATGGCCAGCTCAGCCAGACCCCTGGAAACTGCCTTCTGTGCAGAGCAGGCCAGATCTTCAAGGGGCATTCCATCCATTTTCTTCTTCAAAACAGATGAAATTAATTGAGAAGTATTTAAAACATTCATACCCTCCTTACGTGTTATTTTTAAAGGTATTTCCAGTGTATCTTCACCCTGGTATGCAGTTGATTCCAGTTTCATGGCACATTCTCCTTCGTAAGTCCTTTCCCCGCATATTTTAAGGCAAGCAGCCAGAGCATCCAGAACCCGCCCAGTGCTGGTGGTTTTGGTAAGATTGAAGTTTTTTTCCAGTTGTGTGGCTATTATTTCGATTTCTTTTAATCGGTGGGGGAAATAATCAAGGTAGTGGGTTTTCATAAGATCCACAATTTCTTCTGTACTGTAAAGGGGGTGAAGCATACCCATCATCATCCTGGCAGGGTAACGGGTGGTCAAATCTCCCCCTGGCATCTCTTGAGGCATTAAACTGGCAACCCGATCATATTCTGCACCATGATAATGAATTATTTCACCGCCCCAGGCACTACCATCAGCCCCATAACCCACACCATCGGCGGCAATACAGATAAACTCATCCAACTCCCAGTCCAGGGAAAGTGCAGCAGCATGGGCATGGTGGTGTTGTACCTTCAAAACCGGACAGTTGAATTTTTCCCCTAATTCATGGGCCAGTTTGGTGGTGAAAAACTGAGGATGCAGGTCACAAACCACCACATCAATATTTTGAGCCCGAGTAATTCCCATCATATGATCAATGGCCCTCTGGAGATAGAGGAAAGTCTCGTACTTGGTGGTATCCCCGATATGCTGGGATACATAACACTTTCCTTCCTTTAGCAGGGAAAAAGTCACATCAATCTCAGGACCAAGAGCCAGAACATTTAAATCAGTGTTTATATTGGAAAAATCGTATGGTTCTGGAACATAACCCCTGGAACGTCTGATAAATGCCATGTCTCCACCGCGGAACCGAACCACACTGTCATCGCATCGATTAACAATTTCACGGTTGTGCAGGAGGTAATAATCAGCCACACCATCCAGTTTATTAATTATGTCCTGATTCTGGGTGAGCATGGGTTCACCTGGCATGTTGGCCGAGGTCATGATGTAAGCCGGTGCATCGGTGTAGGTGAAAAGCAAATGATGCAGGGCAGAATAAGGGAGCATCACTCCCAGGTTATGCAGATCCGGTGCAACCTGAGGGGATAGATAATAATCTACATTCTTTTTAAGGACCACAATGGGTCTATTCCTAGATAATAACGCTTTTTCTTCGTAATCTGCCACTTCAGCAAAGCTGTAGATTGTAGAAACATCCGGGGACATGCAGGCAAAGGGTTGGTTCATTCTACCCAGTCTTTCACGCAGCTTGATAACGGGAAGATCATCAGTGGTACTGGCCACCAGATGGGTGCCTCCAATACCCTTAATTGCAAGCACATTACCTTCATCCAGCAGTTGAGCAGCTTCTTTAATGGGATTTTCAGATTCAATCCTATCTTCACGGTAAAGGAAAACTTCAGGCCCGCATACTGGACAACAAGTGGCTTCTGCATGGTAGCGTCTGTCTTCTGGATCCTGGTATTCATCTAAACAGTCCGGGCATAATGGGAATTCTTCCATGGAGGTCCGGTCCCGATCATAGGGAATGGCGTTAATAACAGTGAAACGAGGTCCACAATCAGTACATGCAGTGAAAGGATAAAGGTAACGCCGATCACCAGCTAGCATAACCTCTTCCATGCAACGGTCGCATGTGGCAACATCCGGTGGTATAACTGAAGATCCAGAAAAGTTAGAGGAGCTTTCCAGTATCTGGAAACCATTGAATTCTGGTGAACTGTCCTCATCTAGCCATTCTATTTTCACAGAATCAATTTTGGATATGGGTGGTTTTTTAAGTTTTAGATCATTTGAAAAGGTCATTATATCTTTTTCATTCCCTTCAACCACAATTTCAACCACATTACCCAGGTTTCGCACGTATCCATTAATGCCCAGAGCTTTAGCTATTCTGTAAACATTGGGACGGAAGCCCACTCCCTGTACAATCCCTTGAACCAGTATACGTGCTTTTTTCAAGTCCATACCTCATAATGATGTTTTTAATTGGAAATTATCTACAACTTCAGTTATTTGCATTGTTGATCTGGAGTTATTAAGTTAGTTTTAGTTTATAGAATTCTTTTTAATACTCCAACTTTATATATAAGTTTGATCAGGCAGTGATACTATGAAGAAAATACTTCAGGAACTAATCAATGGTAATATCACCATGGAAGAAGCTGAAAAAAAGCTAAAAACCATGCAAATAGAAGAATTAGGGGATTTTGCGAAGATAGACACTGGTCGTGACCTTCGAACCGGTTTTCCAGAGGCAATTTTGGCGGAAGGTAAAGATGATCAGGATTTGATTAAAATAATCCAGGGGTGTGCAAAGCGTGGCCGAGTAATGGTAACCAGACTGGAAGAGGATAGATACCATAATATTAAAGATGAAATTAATTTTATTCAAAATAAATCCCTTAAAGTTGAGTACAATCGAAAAGCAAGGATTTTACTCCTTAAAGATGGAGAAATAGAGAAGCGGGGGAAAATTGGTATTATCACCGCTGGTACTTCAGACATTCCAGTGGCAGAAGAGGCACGTATAGTTGCTGAAGAGGCAGGATGTGAAGTATTAACCTCCTACGATGTGGGTGTTGCTGGAATTCATCGATTATTTTCAAAAATCAGGTGGATGCTGGAAGAGGATGTTAAGGCCATCATAGTGGTTGCTGGTATGGAAGGGGCACTACCCTCAGTGGTTGCTGGTTTGGTAGATGTTCCAGTAGTGGGAGTACCAACATCAGTGGGTTACGGTGTGGGGAAAGGAGGTTTCACAGCACTTAACGCCATGTTACAATCCTGCGCACCTGGAATAGCAGTAGTGAATATTGATAATGGATTTGGAGCGGCAATATTTGCTGCTACTGTGATAAAACAAAGAATAAAATGATTGATTGCTTGAGTATTACAGTATATGGCTGATTCACTTGAAGCAATTATTAATAATCTAATTGGAGTTTCCAATAAGTGAGATCAATAAATGAAGATAATATTCATTATGGTCATGGTTAAAAAGACCAAAGCATAACCTTTTTCATTTTGAAGATTTAAATAGTCTTTTTTAAGTAACCATTGCAATAAACTGGCTAAAATCACCATTAGGAGGACTGCTATTCCAATTCCAAATAGCATGTCAGATAGGTAATGTACGCCTACGATAATCCTGCTGAAAGCAAGGGTTATGGCATAAACCAGAAGAATTGATGCTAAAACTATTTTTTTCCAGTTTCTTTTAAATGTTTCATCGTTGGTTAAAAAACATATTATCAGGGGTAAGGTGTTTGCGAATGCCTGGAAAGAGTGTCCAGATGGAAAAGAAAAACCATTAGCAAAATACAAATTGTTAAGATCAAGATGGGCTACAAATGGGCGTGGCCGGGCAATTAAATCTTTTAAAATGGGATCAACCAGTGGATTTCCAATTGCAGAAGTCATTATGGCCAATAAGAGCACTAAGCGGTATGGTTTCAGTTTATTAACTTTAAACGAAGCAATGTAAATGATTATAAGTGGGAATCCAACCACATAAAGCATGTATTTGGTGTAATAATACCAGAAACCTGCAAACATATAATTTGCACGCAGTGAACTAAAACTGGCTACCAGCCAGTAATCAAAACCAGGAGTGAAATAGGCAATTAGTGCACCTGCCCATAAAATAGCGGTGCATAAAATCAAAACCAACTTCTTTTTGGTTCCGAAATCAAATAATCTCAGTTGGAAAGTTTCCGGGGTGTTCACAGCCATTCTATTACCGCTCTGGTTAAAATAAGTTTTATAAATGATACTTAAGATATTTTTTCAAATAATCTATATAATTTATTCTTATGATGTAGTGAAGAATATGGCTAATATTGCATAATTATTGGTCAGTCTTCTAAGTAATCTTCACCTTCACCGTATTTTTTACCCCATTCACATAAAGAATCCAGGATTGGTAGAACTGACTCTCCCTTTGTGGTTAATGAGTATTCCACCTTGGGTGGTACTTCTGGATAAACTTTTCTACTGATTATGTGGTCTTTTTCCAATTCACGCAATGTTTTGGTTAACATTCGCTGGCTTATATCGGGTAACTTATTGTTTATTTCACTAAATCTTAGTTTACCATCTTTTAAAGAGCATAATACTAATGATTTCCATTTTCCACCTATTTCATTAATGGCGGTTTCAACTGAACATATATATTCATGATTTTTTCCGTTCTGGGGCATTCGATCACCGGGATATATGATATTTTCATTAGTACTGGGGTGTACCTATTTATGGGGGATTAACTAATTAATGATATAATCACTGCTACTAGGTATACTTTATGTAAGTATATATGATTAGTGTCAGTACATACTTTAAATACTATTAGTTACTTTTATATATTGTGAACTGTTTACGAGGTGAAAAAATGCTAGTACAATTCGATTTACAACACTTTTGCTGTGGTCCTAAAGGATGTCAGATAGAAGTTGCATACGGCGAAATGATGGACGCAGAATAAAATAGATTCTTATTTTTTTTAATTTTCACTTATTTTTAATTTATTTTTCCCTTTTATTTTCATTGGAGTTTTGTTATGAGATTAGCAAGCATCGGAATCAAATATAGGGGGTTAACTATATGGATGTTTTTAAAGCAATTGCTGAAAGAAGGAGCATTAGAAACTATAAAAACAAGGAAATCGAGGACGAAAAACTCGATAAAATATTGGAATCTGCCAGGATCGCACCTTCAGCAGGCAACCGGCAGGAATGGAAATTTCTGATGGTAAAAAATCAAGAAACCCGTGATAAACTCGTTGAAGCGGCCCATGGTCAGAAATTCGTGGGACAAGCACCAGTTACTATTGTGGCCTGTTCAACAGAATCTGAGAGGGTTATGCCATGTGGTCAGTATGCTTACACAGTTGATCTGTCAATTGCAGTATCTTTTATGATACTGGAAGCTACTGAACTTGATCTTGGAACCTGCTGGCTGGGCGCCTATGATGAAGAAAAAGTTAAAGAGATTCTGGGTATTCCTGATGAAATCAGAGTTCCGGCAATGTTCACATTGGGATATCCAGATGAAAATCCTCCCGCAAGGCCTAGAAAGGATTTAAATGACATAATCTGTTATGAAAGGTATGAATAGTTTCTACTTTTTAATTTACTTTTTTTAGATATTCATTCCAGATATGTAAGATTATCCCTGATGTAATTAGATATTTATTCAGCTATGGTAGCCTTCTTTTATCTTTCTTTTTTCGTCCATGGGGACAAACATAGACACACAATCCACACACTGACCACTCTTCACCATCTTCCAGATATTTTTCGCATTTCCGGGCATTGTACCGCACTTCTCTAGGGTCATCCATGTGAAAAGGAGTCCCGGTGAATGCAGAAACCGGGCAGATATCCACACATTCTGTGCAATCTCCACAATGTTCATTCATCATGCTTCCGGTGACTTTCAGGGGCGCATCGGTAAGTATGGTTATCCAACGTACCCTTGGTCCTGCTTTAGGTGTGATGAGAAGGCAACTTTTCCCAATCCAGCCGTGTCCAGCCAGGTGGGCGGCCAGTTTATGGGATAAGACTGCACAGATCCGTTCATCATCGTAGCGCTCCGATGCAGGTAGGGGCAAGGCACGGAAACCTTCCCTCTGGATCTGACTGCTTAAACGGGATGCTAAAAGATCCAACCTCTTGTTGATTATATTATAGCCGTGGTACCGATAATTAACTGCTACTGCCTTTTCATTGCGGTGGGGAAGTTGATCCACAATACTATCCATGATCCTGATCCCCAGTGAAATGGCAAGTGGGTATGATGCAACTTCATCCCCGCCCTGATCCTGGATGAAATTATTTGCAGGTGCAAGATCCGCCACTCCGTAAAAATCAGCACCTTCCCTAAGTGCTAACTCTTTAATCTTTTTATCCAGTTTGTTTTCACCCACCATAATCATCATCCCATGTTAATCAGTAATTAATCAACTGAAATTCTGTTATTTGAAATCTTTTAATTTATAAAATTCTGTTTAAAATTCTGTTTTGTATTAGTTTATTTTTTTACCATAGAGCACTACGAAGTTGTAATACTTGTAATAAACGTCTACATCCTTAAACCCAATTTTCTCAAGCCAATTCAGGTTATCCTGGAGACTGGCGGGATTATCCAGTTCCATACGGTCAAGGATTATCTTTTTTTCAGACTCAGAAATGGAACCAACATCTATTTTTTCCATCCACTTTCTTTGATATTCCTTTTCATTGGCAGGGTGTGGTCCTAAAACCTGGTCCGCATTGATGAAAACCCCTCCTGAGTTAAGATGCTGATAGATCTTCTGGTACAGAAACTTTTTATCCTGGTGTTCCAGGTGATGTATGGATAGGGATGAAACCACAATGTCAAATGTTCCTTCAAAATCATGTTCTAAATAATTTCCAACAATGTAACTAAAATTGGAATCATTGTTAACGGAATCATTGTTCAGGGGAGCACTGTTCATCCTGGCTCTGGCCACTTCCAGCATTTCCTCAGATAAGTCCAGAAGAGTGAAATGCCCCTGTGGATAGCGTTCATGAAGGTAACTGGTAAGAAGTCCTGTTCCAGCACCTAAATCCAGTATTTTGGGCTGAGAATTATTTACCGTGGCTAGATCAGAGGTTATCCTGTAAAGATCTTCCAGACATGGAATCACATGCTTTCTCTGTCGGTCGTAAGAGGAAGCACCCTGATTGAATTTTTCCCTTAGTAACTGGTCACGACTTTTTCCCTCCAAAAAGATTCCTCCCATCTGCAGTTATTTCAATTACTTTGTAATTATTCTATTAATTAATGATAAGATTATTAGGCGTCTGTATTCAGTCTAATATTGAATTTAGTCTAGTATATAAACATATATTTTATACCTTAATTAATACCTTCCGGATTAACTCACTTGTTCAAGCATTAAAGATCTAGGACGGAATCCATAACGCTCATAAAAGGACACTGCTTCCGGGTTACCAGCAGACACCCTTACCGTCTTTTTCTTCACACCTTCTTCATCCATCCATTCCAGTGACCGTTTAATCAATATATCACCAAAACCACGACCACGGTAGTTTTTCTCGACGTAAATGGAATCAATTTCCCCTTCCCTGTCAGAGGAGATGGTGGTGATGCAGTAAGCCAGCATAATTTCTGATTCTTTATCTTTAAACATGCCAATATGCATTTTACCGCCAATAGATTTCTTTAAAAGAGTTTCGCAACGTTCTGGAAAGGTGAAATTTTCGTAGTGTTCCTTGAAATCAGATTTTTGCTGGAGGTGATGCTGGTTTAATTTCTCCCACAGAGGCTGGATTAAATTCAGACCACGAGCATCTGCTTCAATGAATATTATATCTTCCATGGATTTAGTCTCCATCTGATTAGTCGCATTGATTTTGACGTTTTTAAGATTGAGTTAAAGATGAATTTATTGTATTCTTATTAATTAGTGAAATAATACCCTTTTGGTGATATGATGCGACCTAAAATGAATTAGAGAAGTTTTACTCCAAATTCATTTTGCATGAGTCTGAAAGCGTATTTTTCATCATTTTCATCCAGTCCAGCCACACAATTTGAGGGTACTTCCACATCATAACCCCTTATACCTCCCTCTGCAGCTGTAAAGAGTATACAGATATGAGTAACTGTGCCTGTAATCCTTAATACGTTTATTTCCAGTTCTTTCAGGATTTTATCAAGGTCGGTATTGTAGAATGCAGAGTAGGTGGTTTTTTCTATAAAAATATCCTCATCTTTTTGCTCTAAATCCTCAATCACTTCTGATCCAGTGGTTCCCTTTATAGCGTGAACTGGCCAGTTCATCTTCACAAATTCCCTATCATGCTGTTGGTGAGTATCGCAAATATATATAATGGGCAATCCTTCTTTTCTGGCTTCTTTGATTTCTTTTTTAAGATGTGGGATTATGTTTCGGGTAGATGGAACTTCCAGGGGTGCACCTTCACCTACAAAGTCATTTAGCATGTCAATTATTAAGAGCGCCTTTTTATCCTTCATTTTGGTTTCCTCAGTGGTGTTACCTTAAATACTCCCTCATCAATATTAGTTAAGCCCTATTATTTATTTTCCAGTTTATCCATATCTTTTGAACAGTCGGCAGATAGCAAGGCAAATCCAATATTTAAGGTCCTTATCACTTCCTCTAACAATTTTTAAGTCAAAAAGCCCGTCATTAGTTTGTTGTTTAATTAGAAAGCGTAATCCCTCTTGAATCTGATGATTATCTCTTTCAAATCCCAGAAATGATAAGGAATCCAGGGCACTGATAATATCAGTGAACCAGAAAGGGTAGGAAACCCTTTCCCAATATTTCCTATCCTTCCGATCAGGATATTTATCTGCCAGAAACAACCTGTTGGTCAGTAAATCTGCTGCTTTTTTTGCTTCTGCTGATTTACGATATTCAGGATGTGCTGCAAAAGCCCGAAGAACCATACCTGTTACTAAATGGGAAAATGGTCGGGATCGATCCGGTAAGTTCGGTTCATCAGATAATAATGCTTCTTTCAAATTCATACCTGAAGTTCGGAAGGGAATGATCCAGCCTCCATCGTCCTGTCGCATAGATAAAAACCATTGAAAACCCTTTTTAATCCGTTTATCATTCTCATAACCAGCTTTTATTAACAGTTCCATGATGGCTGAAGAATAAGTAGGTACATACTGGTTACCATAAATCCCTCTAAAGTCTCCTTCAGGAGTTTGGCAGCTAAAAAAGTATTCTGATACTTTTTGTATTTGATGATGATTTTTGTTAAGTCCATATTTCTCAACCAGTTCTCCTAAAATCCGATAAGTCTCTAACTGGTCATAATTTTCCCTGGAACGTATATCTTTCCTGATTTTACCTGGATATTTCCAGGAACCATCATTTTCCTGTTTTTTCAGAATCCTTAAAACACTGGGAATTTTCCATAACTCCTCAATTGGTCCCATTTTTTCATTTAAAATATCCTGGCGCGTAAAATACTCAATTGCAGGATTACCGCAGGAAATTAGGGCAGGAATGGGGTCTACTTTCAACTTATCTGCGCTTGAATTCATTTTAATCCCTCTTAAAGTCTCTTTAATTGTTTTTTATGGTTACAAAAATGACGTATCTAATCAAATGATGTATTTTAATCATTTATTTTTCGCCAAAAAGTTCTGCTGCTGGACAGCCCAATTCTCTCTGCTTGCAATGTTTACAAGTTAAAGATCTGATAAATGCATTTCCGCCTAAAGAAAGAATTACAATGGGGATAATGAGTAAAAAAATTGACCAGTTGAACCCATTGAAGAGCATTATTCCGCCGGCCAGAGGGAATAAAAACACCAGAAAATCCGGTAGAATCGCGTACCAGGAGACCTTTTTGTTGGTAAACAAAGAAGATCCCTTTTTTTAAATAAGTAGGATGACAGACGTCCTTTACCAAACGCGCAAGTCTTCCCGTAATAGTAACAACTGGTACAACCTTTTCGTAAAAGTCTAATTTCCATTGCCGGGCAGAAAAGTAAGTATAAAACTGTAAGTATTATTCCTAGGCCGTAAAGAATGTAAGCACCGATGATGTAGGTGGATATGGATAAAATATTCGAAAGAATTACCATCCACCGGGGATAGCTTTCATAACATTCCTCTCCCATTAAAACCCCTCAATTCCTAGTTAATTCAATTCCTAATCAATTTAATTCCTAATCAATTTAATTCCTAATCAATTTAATTCCTAATCAATTTAATTCCTAGTTAATTTCTCTCAATTTAATTTCATATATTATAGTTCAATGTATAACTCAATGCCCTTGTTTTCTACTTATTTTTCTATCACTCAATGGATAAAGCAGTTTTAATATATTGTGCTATTTTCGACTCCTTGAATCCAATCAGCAGTGCTTAGTACATCACTGAATCGCATGGCCTGGGTAACCAGAACTGCATTGTGTAATTCTTGGGCAGTGACACTTCCCGCGTAGTTGGAGACATTGAGGGTGCCGGTGGCATCAGACAGAAACTCCACCTTTAAACCCCGGTGAAATGCCTGCCTGGCAGTGGTATCACAGCACATCTGAGTCATGTAACCGGAAATAGTCACTGTGTCAACGTCATTTTCCCTGAGCAAGCTTTCCAGATCCGTGCCAGTGAAGCTTCCCGGAAGGTTTTTCTCCACCAGATAATCATATTTTCTGGTTAAAACTTCGGGTACAATGTCCCAGCCATCAGTTCCTTTAACAAATGTTGCCGCGTTTTCTTGCAATGCTGTGTGTTGAATGAGGATAATGGGAACATCACGAGACTGGGCTGTGTCCATGGCATTTAAAATGTTCTCCAGACTCTTCGGAGGATAAGTCACCGGTAACTTCCCTGAAAAATATTCATTCTGCACATCTATTACCAGTAGGGCTCTTTTCATCTTCTATTTCTCCAAAAATGATAAATTTAGTCCTGGTTGGATTGATTAATTATGCAATGTTAAAATGGTAGCTTATAAATCAGGGAGGTGTTTAACCTGCTCTAACACGTATCCTCTGATTTCGCCAGGTTCTGGAAGGTCGTAAAGAATATTCCCATTTTCCACCAGAGGAATGAGCAGATCTTCATATTTTCCACCGCAGGAACAGGTTTCAACTGCCTTTTGAACGGGTACAATCAGATCTTCGTGGCAATCAGGGCATCTTAACACATTTTTTTCCCCGGAACATTTTCCCCTTTTGGCCAGTGGCTCTCCATCCACTTCAACTATGTCCATGGAAAAATCCACCACTGGAGCGCTACTGATTGAAGTTCCAATTCCATAAGCATCCACCAATGAGTTCAGATGGGATATTTCTTCTTCTTTAATACCGCCACTTACAAAGAATTTAACGTGCTCAAATCCTCTTAAATCAAGTTCCCATCTTGTTTCTTGGAGGATATGATTGAAATCTCCACGTCTCGAGGAGGGTGTGTCAAAGCGCACTGCGTATAATTTATTTCCCAGGGCTTCGGCCACACGCAGGCATTCGAATTTTTCATCGTTAAAGGTGTCGATAAGTGCCACTCGATTAACATCAGGGTCTATAACTTCATCAAAGGCCTGTACTGATTCGGTAGTAGAACCAATGCAGATTATCAGGGCATGGGGTATGGTTCCCAAGGGGTCTTCCCCAATAACCTCTCCACTTTTAACGACAGAAACACCGTCACATCCCCCAACAAATGCACTTCTTTCGATCAGGGGTGCTATTGCCGGGTGCATCCTCCTGGCACCGAAACTCATCACCAGACGGTCCCCTGCTATTTTCTTGTAACGGGCTGATTTGGTGGCTATACCAGTAGCCTGGCACATTAACCCCAGAATAGCAGTTTCATAAACACAGAAATCCTGATAATAACCCTCTATCTCCAGAACAGGTTGGTGGGGATAAAAAACAGTTCCCTCCTTCATGGCTCGTACTTTAACTGGTAAATCTTTCAAAAGATAGGCAACTTCATCTAAACCAGCCAGTACAGCCCAGGGCCATTGATCTGGTAGGGATTTGGCCACAAATTCTGCTTTTACCTTAGGGTTAATTCCTTTCTCTTTCAGTATTTCAAGGGTTCTCTGGAAGTATACATCGGTGACTTTTCCCTCTTTGATTTCCTTTTCTCCAGCAACATGGAACATACAATACACCTGCTTTAAACTATTAACCACACGTGCTTAGTCAATCATTCAAATCAAATTAAAAAATTTACATCTTAATCCGATACTTCACCCTCATAAACTGCATAAAACCCATCAGTATCAGCATAAACGGGTTTGAAACCGAATTTTTCAGATTTTTCCATGGTTTTTTTAATGTAATCCCTTCCCCATGCGGTGATGGCATCGGCGCACTCTAGACGATACCATCTGAAGCGGGAGTAGCCGTAAACTCCGTACATGGAGTTGGCCAGCCTCTTAAGTGCTTCCTGTTGCACATTCAAGATCTTCTTCTCTTCATCATCTGTTGATTCCTTCATCAGGGTTTTAAGACGTACCCTTTCGGTTAGGATGTTACCTATGATGGATGGGACGAAGCCTGGGGGTTCCTTGAGAAACATGTAACCTCCTTCCGGGGAGATATGGCACTTTTCGGGGTTGCATTCATCCACCAGGGTGTCGGGGGAAACGTTTTTGGAGATGATGATACTGGGGTACAGGCTACGGAAATCGAAGTAAACGATGTTCTCATGCAATCCCTTAACCGGATCCTTCACATAACCTCCACTGGCTCTTTTTCCTCGTCGGTTGGAGTACTGTGATGCAGAGGGCTTGTTAGGTACCACTTCGCCCTGTTCATTGGCCTTGCGTATAAGGTACCATTCCACCTGCTGGCCGGTGGTCATCCTGGCCACATCGAAAAATGGTTGCCCTACAATACGGGTGAGTTCCAGAGTTAAGGGTATCATTTTCTCGGCAATCTCGGTGACAGCCACTGCATCATCCAGAGAGTACCTGAAAAGTTTTTCCAGCCTTTCCCCACCATCACTCCAGTACTGGTGTATTTCATCCCCTGGAATATCATATTTTTCCTGGCCGAATAGCTCCAGATAAACTCTTTCCAGGGTGTAACGATCCAGTTGGAGGTAACGGCGCATGATGAGGTAAAGATCCAGATGGATTCTGCCCTTTACCAGGGCAGCGTTGGTAAACCCTCTTTTCATAAATTTAAGACAGGAACCATCGGTACCCAGGTTCAGGGGAATATCTAGGATAGCTGCCCTGTCCTTGATATAGGGGAAATCAAAGTTGTCAGAGTTGTAACCTATGAGAATATCGGGATTTTCATCTTCCACAATTTCCACAAATTTCTGTATCATGGCTGCCTCGTCTTCTACAGTTTCAGCAAAATCCAGGGGGGATTCTGCAGTGGAAATCACCATTCGCAATCCCTGGTTACTGGAGAGACTGATCATGATGATAGGGTCATCTTCTGCATTAGGCATGCCCTTGGGATTGTAAACCTCAATATCCAGGCTGAGAATTTTAAGTTCTGGAAAATCAGAGTTAACTGGTCGAATTTGGCCTTTTAACTCCACAATAGAAGCACCTTTATCTGAGGAAACACAATTCATTTCAGGTGATGCGGTCTCAACTTCCACTTCCACCTCCCCCATGGGGAACAATCCCTTATCAATGAGATATCGGCGGTAAAAGGGGATATCATGCTCTCTGATGTCTTCAACCTGGGATAAATCTCTTATTGTATCTCTTAATTTAGGAACATCCTGAGGATGTTTTAGTGTGACTTTCAAAAATTCTTTTTCCCGTCCTAAATCTTTCATTTCAACTTTTTCTACATTAAGAACGTCTAATTCTTCCAGTTGCTCCCGGCAGGGATCCAGGTCATGTGGCACCACGTATATGTAGGGTTTGAATCCTTTATCCAGTACTATGATAGAATTTCCAGTCGGATCGTTTTTTTCTCTTCCGAAGAGCCTTACCACTGCTTTATCGTCCCGGGTGATGTAATCAATGTCCAGGAGCACCATTCTTTTGGTTTCCATACGATTTTTAATTTATATGAATCAGGGTATATAATTTGTTAAATCTAATGCCCGCAAATTCATCCGTTATTTGTCATTAAAACCCTGATCTGACTATAATAATGGGGGACACGTAACCGGTGATGGTGGGTACATATGTTCATACTCATTCTCTAACTCCGGCCTACATTGCAAGTGAAAAAATTTGGTGAAATTATGGATTAATTTGACATGGATATTAATTTGACCTGGATTCATTGGATTTATTTGACAGGGGTTACTTGGTATGAATGACATAACATGTGATGATATACATCGAAGTAATACTATACTGTTTATTTAGCCATATATTTCAAGTGTAAATACTTGATAAATATTGATAGTGATGAGCAACAAGGTTTAATTAACCGGGAATTATTAATATCTGTTTTACCAAAATTTATTCAAACTCTATTTTAGACAATTCAAGATATTTAAGGAGCTAAATAATAAATGTACTTTAAAAAAATGGATAAAAATAAGCACAACTCCGTCCATGTGTCTGAAATTATTTATGAAGCTGATGCTGAAACTTTTGATTTTTTCTTTGGTAACAAGGAGAATGCCTCGCAGAAATTGGGGAAGCTGGTCAGTACAGGGGATAACAACCTGGGATACCAGCAGATCTACGTGGTAACCAATGACAACCACCAGATCATGGGAGTTATGGTGTATTCTGCTGGGGATAAGAGGGGAACTATGCAGGAATTAAAGGTTCTCTTACATAATTTTAGCATCCTGGATTCTTTAAGATTCTTAATGATTGAATTAGTTGACAGCATTTTCTTATCTCGTCTGGAGAAGGATGACTTTTATTACGCCATAGTGGCAGTGGATGAACACTTCAGGGGGCAGGGAATAGGTTCATTTATTCTGGAAGAAGGAATAAAGCTGGCCAGGGAAAAAGGATCTAAAAGAGCAGTACTGGATGTTGATATTGAAAATGAGGGTGCTTTACGGCTTTATGAAAGGTTTGGTTTTAGAAAATTTAAGGAAAGAATTATATCTCTCCCTGGGTGGAAAAAGGGAGCTTTTAATATGGAATACATCCTGAAAGAATAGATATTGTCAACTATAGATTTGTCAATTGGATATTAAAAGTCAACCGGATATTAGAAATGAATATTAAGATATACTGTTCAATAAGATCATACATGCAGCTTCAACATCTAAAGAAGTAAATTGATTCGTAATTACGATATTAAATGTTGCAAAATTAGATGGATCCCTAAACATGACTGAAATATCAAACAACCTGGTTGAGTCCTTAAAGATCATGGGGCTTACTGAGTACGAGGCCAAGGTATACTCTGTGCTGGTATTATTTGACCGCGCAGAAGCCAAAAAGATTTATGAATATTTGGGAATGCCTAAACCCAGTGTATATCAAAGTTTGAAAGGTTTAATGGATAAAGGATTGGTCATGTTAGTCAGTTCAAAACCAGCTATTTACCGGGCTGTTTCCCCTAAGATAGCCATCAAACACCTTTCTGAAGTTCATGAAAATGCAGAAAAAACTGCTTTAAGCGAACTGGAGTATCTGGAAGAAAACGTAGTTGAAACTGAAAATCCAAATATTATATGGACTCTTTTTGGTGAAAATAACGTGGAACACAGTTTGGAAGAGTTAATACGCAAGGCTCACACATCAATGAAGCTAATACTACCTTCAAACTACTTAAATTATCTTGATTTTGTCAGTGATCCTGATCTGGAGATCCAGTTAATGTTTTTTGGAGATGATATATCTTTGAATCGTCTTGATCTGAAGAATATAGCGGTGCACAATGGTTATAAACTGGATATCTCAGATTTTGGCAGTCTTTCTGAGTATTTTGAAAAAAAAAATACACTGCCTTCAGAACAATATTCCGAGTTTACGCTGGTTTTAATCGATGATGAAGAAATGATGTACGTGCCGGCATTCCCTGAAAATACAAAATCAGGGGTAACTTCTAAAAATCCATATTTAATTAACATGGTTAATTTGATATTTGGTGCAGTATGGGAACACACCCCAGAAATGAAAATAAATAAAATTTAGTATTGCTATTTTAATGTCTTTTTCAATATTAAATTTCAATTCTTACTATTGGATTTTTGTTCTTACTATTGAATTTAAGTTCTCACTATGGATTTTTAGTTTATAATGTTAAATTGCAGTTCTAAAGTATTGAAATCTCTTTAATTTTCAATATTTTTTAATCAAATCCCTTTTCCTTATTAAACCTTTTTTTGAACTTTCCTATTTCCTTATTTTTCATGAATTCAATTCTTAAGGGGGTGGTGCTACTATCACTATTTTTGTTTTTATGGGGCTTTTTTCAACTATGGCATTGGTAGTTATGTTAAAAACTACTTAACGTAAAATTTATATAGTCATCACTCCTAGTAATGGTAGTTATGGATAAAACTACTAATATTATTGAATGAATTAGACGTTTAAAAAAATTTATTATCTGTAAGGGGAGTTCTAATGATAAAAAAGGCAATTAAAATCTTCAAAAATGATTTAAGGGTCGTTAAAAATAACCCAATGGTCATAATGGTGTTGATAGTACTTATATGCATACCTTCACTGTATACTCTACTCACAGTTCAATCCACCTGGGATCCCTACACTCAAACCTCAAATATGAAGATCGCGGTGGTTAACGAGGATGCAGGGTACGTTCTAAACGGAACTCAATACCAGATTGGGGATCATTTTGTTCGAGAACTGAAGAACAATAAAAATTTCAGCTGGCAGTTTACAGACCGCGAAACTGCATTGGATGGTGTTAAAACAGGTAAATACTACGCTGCTTTAATAATTCCAGGAAATTTCACCGAAAACATCCTTTCAATTGACACAACCGCTCCTCATAAGGCCCAGATCGAGTACATTGACAATGAGAAACTTAATCCCATTGCATCCAAGATCACTGGATCCGGTGCAGATGCATTGCAGGTGAAAATCAACACTGTAGTGGTTAAAACCATTGATAATGTTATTTTCGGTAAAGTTAAAGATGTTGGAGAATTGGTAAAGGAAAACAAGCCCCAGATCCTCAAATTAAAAACATTTGTAAACACCTTAAATGGAAATTTAGGTGCAATTGATTCCAAAATAGCTGAAGCAAATTCGATGATGGGTACTGTAAACGAGATATGGCCGAAAATAAGCGCATATTTACCTAAAATTCAGGAAAATTCCAATGGAATTCGTGCAAACTACGATTCATTGTATGCTCAGATCGTGGCCGATCCGGAAGGTGCTTTGACCATGGTGCAGAATATGGAATCCCAGGTACAGGAAACCCTCATTACCCTGGAGTACCAGGATGCAGTTTTAACCAGCCTGTACAATGCCACTGGAGATACCCAGCTAATACCAATTATCAATGAAATTGAAGATAACATAGGCAAAGCAAACAAGGTACTGGCTCTTTTAAAGGATATTGAAGGAGATATTAAAAATAGCAGGGATCCCCAGAGCAAACTCACGCAGCTTAAAACTTTAATTGACCAGATGGATGATGCTATCAATCTACTGGTAAATAACAAACAAACCATAAACCAGAAGATCAACGGTGCCACGGCAGAACTGAACATGGTTAACTCTAAATGGCCAGAATTAAGAAGTTCAATACCCCTGGCAGCAGCTAAAATCAATTCTATAAGTGAAGAAGATATTGATAGTTTAGCATCTTATTCTGATCTGGACATGGATGGAGTGGAAAGTTACTTTGAAGGTCCGGTAACTGTCGAAAAGAGAAGCATGTACCCGGTGGATAATTATGGTTCGGCTCTTGCACCATTTTACATGGCATTATCCCTGTGGATAGGAGGAATCATGGCAATTGCCCTCATTTCCATGCGAGTAAAATCAAAGAAACAATACAGGGGAATAAGTGTTTATCTGGGAAGAATGGGATTATTCGTGATAATAAGTTTATTTCAGGGACTTTTAGTGGCACTGGCTGTTTTGGCATTGGGTGTTCAAACTTCCTCAACTGCACTTCTCATCTTAACCAGCATGTTAATTGGATTGAGCTTCATGATAATAGTGTACTCCTTAACTTCAGCCTTTGGAAACGCAGGAAAACTGCTTTCAGTTATACTGCTGGTTGTACAGATCACCGCAGCAGGAGGAACATTCCCAGTGGAACTCCTATCATCCTTTTCCCAGGCCCTAAATCCATACATCCCCTTAACCTATGCCATTACCTTATTAAGGGAGGTCATTGCCGGAGTTTCATGGAGTAATTACTGGTATTGCTTGGGAATCCTGGCATTGTTCCCTATTTCCACTTTCTTGTTAACGTTACTGGTAAAAGGGAAGTTAGATGGGCGTGCAGAATCTGCTGAAGAGAAATTAAAGGAGAGTGGGTTGTTCTAAAGATTATTCGAGATAAAAAATTACAAGAGATAACAAATTACAAAATTATCCCATTAAATTGGACAAGTGAAATTCGTGTATAATAAATAAAAGCAGTGTATCAATAAGTAAATAATTGTGTACTGTAACTAAAAATTATAATACCAATCTAGATTAAAAGATTTAATTATGGGCTTATTTATTCAAGAAACAGGTCACCAAAACAGTGAAACCATAGTTTTCCTCCACGGTGGGGGAATGGCGGGTTGGATATGGGATGAACAGGTAAAAGACTTCAATGATTACCATTGCCTGATTCCAGACCTCCCTGAGCACGGGCAGAGTGCAGAAGTAAAGCCCTTCTCAATTGAAGGTGCTGCTGAAATGGTGGTTGATCTTATCCGAACCAGGGCTCATAATGGAAAAGCCCACATGGTGGGTTTGTCTCTGGGAGCACAAATCATAGTCCAGATACTGGCCACTCACCCGGAGGTAGTTGACCATGCCATCATCAGTGGAACCTTGATCCGTGGCATCCCCCATGAAGATGTGCTTTTAAAACTTCTAGATTATACTTTTAAAGTTTATGAACCGGTGAAAGACACGGATTTCTTTATAAAAGCCAACATGAGGACTTATAATATTTCTAAAAGCTATTTCCACAAGTTCAAGGAAGCCACGCTACAAATTAAGGCGGATTCATTGCACAGGATACTACAAGAGAATTTGTTCTTCAAATTACCCTCTGGTCTGGAGAAAGCAAATGTCCCGGTGCTGGTTATGATGGGAGAAAAAGATTATAAAGTCATTAAGGAATCTGCCCTGGATTTAGTTAATGCTCTTCCCAATTCTTCTGCTTATATTGTCCCTAAAGTGGGCCATGTTTGGAATATGGAGTCACCTGAACTATTTAATCATGTTTTAAGGAATTTTATCACTGGAAAATCTCTTCCAAGTGTGCTTGAAACTTTAAGTAATGGATTATAAGTGTTCCATCACTGCTTTTTTTAATCTTTTTAATTGTATTCTGAGTCATTATTTTAGTAACTACTCTACCTGAACCACAAACTATTTATATAATAATCTTCTTAATATCGATTAGTCGATATCGATAACTTGATATTGTTTGATGAAAAAATTCTAATATAACAATTTAAAGATGTTATAACAATTATTCAATATCAAATTAACGATAATGTATCGATTATAAGATAGGAGAGAATTCTAAAATGTGGGATGAGTGGAGAGATAAATGGGATAACTGGAGAAATATCCACGAAAAAATAGACAAACTGAATAAACTGGGAGGTTTGAGAGTGTGGATACTCCATGTCCTTGATCATGGCCCAAAAAACGGTGTTGAAGTAATGGATGCAATTCAGGAACATTACGATATTGTAAATGACATTTACCAAAAGCGAAGACAGCAGTTTGGAGGTGATCATTACGGTCAGCACTTTCATAGAACAATGAGACGTGTCCCCTGCCGCCCTTCACCGGGTTCAGTATACCCTATGCTTAAGAAAATGGTTGATGAAGGTTTAATAGAAAAAATAGAAGACGGAAAATATGATTTAACCGAAGAAGGCAGGGAGATAATCTTTGATCTTTTCGGTGGTCTACGCGGACCAGAAGGGCAGCAAATGGACCGGGGAAATTTTGTTGTGGAAAATGTGTTAAGAGAGATTAGCAGTTACGTGGCCTTTATGGAAGACATAAGAAAAGAGAAACTCGCACCACACAAGGAAATAATAGGGGAACTGGGCGAAAGACTAAAAAAAATGGAAGAATCACTCCCTGATGAATAAGAATCATTTCCCTATGAATAATTCAGATTTAAACGCTTCTGAATGTTAGAATAATTTAAATTAGTTACTTGCTTAGCTTGGGCTATCATTGTCCAAATTATTAATTGAAATAGAGGGAAAAATGACAAAAAATGCTATAGAACTTAATAACCTTACTAAAAAGTTCGGTGATTTCACAGCAGTGGATGACCTGTCACTGGCAGTGGAGGAAGGGGAAATATTTGGATTTTTGGGCCCCAACGGTGCGGGTAAGAGTACCACTATCAGAATGCTGTGCACACTTGCCCAGCCAACATCAGGATCGGCCAGGGTTGCCGGATTTGATTTAATTAAAGAATCTGATCAGGTTCGCCAGAATATTGGCCTGGTGGCTGAAAAGATGATCATGTACGACCGCCTAACTGCAGCAGAAAACCTAAGGTTCTTCGGAAAACTTTATTCCATGCCTAAACAGAAGCTGGAAGAACGGATCGATGAATTACTGGAACTGGTGGACATGCAGGAATGGAAGAACACCCAGATCAGCAAGTTTTCAACCGGTATGAAGCAGAGGATCAATGTAATAAGGGCACTTCTACCTGAACCAGAGATACTGTTCATGGATGAACCCACACTGGGCCTGGATCCACAGACCACCTTTTCCATAAGGGATATAACCAGAGAAATCAACCAGAGCGGGATGACCATTATATTAACCACCCATGCCATGACCGAGGCAGAAGTACTCAGTGATCGGGTTGCCATTATTGATCACGGTAAAATTGCAGCTTTGGACACGCCACAAAACCTTAAAAACATGATATCTCACGGTGATATTACGGTTTTCGGTATTAAGATTGACAACCTGACCCGGGAACTCATTGAAAAAATCAGATCCCTGGAAATGGTTACTGCAGTGGCACAGCAGGATGATTACAATCTAAAGGTAAGTGCTAGGGGGGATGATGCCCTTAACCAGATCATTGATACCATCCGTGGTGAAGGTGGAGATATAGCCTCCCTTACCAACAGCAATGAATCCACACTGGAAGATGTGTTCCTGGCAGTGACTGGTAAACAGATGCGTGATCAGGCCACTGAAAAACCAGTTAACACTCATCATGGCCATGGACCAGCACCCAAAGCGAGGGGAAGGTGATATTATGGATTTTATTAAAATTTTAAAGGATAGTTACCATGTAATGGCAAAGGACATGCTGGAACTTAAACGAAACCGAATGTCACTGGCAGCCCTGTTTATGATGCCATTACTCTTCCTGGTCATGTTTGGATTCATTTTTCCCAGTGGCAGCACCCAGCAGAACATGCCCATGGGGCTGGTTAACCTTGACCAGGGCCAGGGAAGCAATGAATTCGTAGCACAGCTGGAGGCCATGAATAAAAATACCAGCTACATGCAGTTTCAAAATTATTCCAGTGTAGATGATGCTAAAACTGCAATTAACAAAGGAAAACTGTATGGAGTGTTCATCATACCTCCTGGATTCTCTGAAAATCTAACCAATGGACAATCCGCTGATTTCACAGTATACATTGATAACAGCAACCCCCAGATTTCCATGCAAATCCAGCAGGTACTATCCAGCACAGTAAGTGGAATGAACAATATGAAGGCCGAAGCTAATGTAGTGGGTATTGGTAAGGCAACAAATCTGTCTGTTAATCCACAGGCCATGATCTTCCCTTACATCCCCAGTATTCAGACCACAATACCTGGCCAAACAAATTACTTTAACTTCCTGGCACCAGGGCTCATGATCATGATCGTGATGATGAGTGTAATGACCGGTATTCCCGAGGCCATCTCCAAAGAGAAGGAAATGGGCACATTTGATGGAATGTTATCTGCACCAATCAGCCAGCTCTCGGTTATCATTGGTAAAACTGCAGCACTGTGTACTCGAGGTTTAATCCAGTGTGTGATAATACTGGCCATTGCCATAGTCCTGTTCGGAGTTACCATCCAGGGAAGCATCCTGCTGGCATTCTTCATGCTCCTTCTGGGCATATTCAGCTTCATAGGAATAGGAATAATGGCAATTTCCATGTCTGGAGATCAGGCTTCAAGTACCATGATTGTGAACCTGCTGATGTTCCCCATGATGTTTCTGGGAGGGATTTTTTACCCTATTCAACAGATGCCCTGGTTCATGCAGGCCATTTCACAGGTAATCCCCCTGACTTACGCTGCTGATGCAATGCGTAAGATAATGCTCTTAAACGCAGGTGTGGGGGATGTGATGAATCAGATAATCATACTGGTAGCATTTGGAGTGGTTACCATGGCCATTGCCGTGCCACTCTTCAGGAAATCAATGACCCGGTAAACAACGACCAGATAAACGATGACCTGATAATGAAACCGGTTAAGTTCCTAAATAATGAACCTACAATGGATTGAAATGGATAATAGGAAGAAATGGGTTAATAGAAGAATATAAGCAGTAAAAGGGATTAATTCTGCTCACTGTACCCATTTCATTTCCATCCTGAAAAATGTCATAGAACTACCTGAAAAATGTCAAGAAATGTCAAGAAATGTTGAATAAATTCATGAAATTGTTGGCCTATTGGATTTAAAGAAACCTCAATTGATCTTAATGGATTTAAAAACCATAAACGACTTTAAAAAATTTAAAGAGGTGAAAGTATCATGAAATGTGAGAATGCAATCAGAAACGTTATTGAAACCGAGTGTGAGGATTATTATTTGGGTATGGTAGATTTATCCCGGGTTGAAAACTCCCTAATTGAAAAATATGGATCATTAATTGACCAATACCCACGAGCAATCTCCATAGGAATAACTTTTCCCTATAAAATTCCTGATAAGATGTCAATAACTAAAAAACAGCCCTATGATGTGACAAATTGCCAATTAAAATCCATCACATTACATTTAAGTCAGCTTATCGAACAGGAGGGATACCACGCACTGGCCATGCCTAAAGCCCGAAAAATGAATGATGTGCCTGAAATTTCCTTCCATGAAATGGTGGCTAATCTGGCCGATCTGGGGAAAATAGAAAAAAATCTACTGGTGACCCCAGAAGTAGGATCAAGGGTTAACTGGGGGACTATACTTACCAACGCCCCCATTTAAATTATTTAACATTAAATTGATTAATAAAATCCAATTTAATAAAAAACTACGAAATTGAAGCTGCTTTAAGGGGATGAATAGAAATGCTAAATGAATTCAGGTATAAAATGTTAAACCGAGAGGCTTCTTCACCAAAAAACAAACCCTTAGAAATTATAGAAAATCTTAATCTGTATGATGAGATGGTAGTGGGGGATATTGGGTCTGGTGGAGGGTATTTCACCCACGAATTTTCCAGAAAAGTGGGAAGGGATGGTCAGGTTTATGCCATTGACACCGATGAAAAGGCTCTTGATTTTATAAAGAATCATCCTCTAACCGAAGACATTCAGAATGTGGAAACACTCCGGGTTAATCCAAATGGGATAAATTTACCTGAGGAGAGTGTGGATCTATTCTTTTTAAGAAACGTTTTCCATCACATCCCCAATCAGGCAGAATATTTTAAAGGCCTTGAAAAATTACTAAAAGAGGATGGGAAAATAGCCATCATTGATTACAACAAAAGAAAACTCAGTTTCACAGGCCTTTTTGGACATTACACGCCTGAAATTGTTCTTTTGGATATTATGAAACAGGCAGGGTTCTCCCTTCAGGAAAAATATGATTTTTTACCGGACCAGTTATTCATGGTGTTTGAAAAATGGCCATGAATGAGATGTAATAAGTTTGCTAGGAGATATTCACTATTTAAATGGATTTAAAGTATTATAATAGATTTTAAGCATTATTCAATAGATTTTAAGCAGTATTGTAAATAACAGTTATTGTTAAGTAAATTTTAAATATTTCATTGGAATTAAATTGAAGGTGGCTGGAAATGTCTATAAAAACCTCAATAAGGGAACATTTCACTAATAATCATTTGAATCTAATAAATCATTTTGAAAATGCTTCTTTTAAAAATCATTGGGATTATTTCTTCCAGGATAACCCTGAACTTTATTCAAATCAGAACTATTTTGAGGATGGTTCCAAATTAAAAGGAGATCTGGTTTTCAGGAGATTTAATTGGAAAGATCTGGACGAATGTGCTGCCCTGTTTAAAAAAGTGTTTTCTGCTGATCCCTGGTTTGATGAATGGGTATCCCTGGATCAATCCAGAAAGTATTTAAAGGAACTCATTCAAAACCCGGTTTTTGAAGGATTCCTAATGTGCGAGGGCTCTAAAATCGTGGCGGTATGTTTAGGGCACCGGAGATCATGGTGGATGGGGAAAGAGTTCTTCGTGGATGAATTTTTTGTGGAAAATGGAAGACAGGGGAATGGAATTGGAACAAAAACAGTAGATTATCTGGTTGAAATCCTTAGAGAAGATGGATACACTCGTTTAACTCTTTTAACCAATAAGAATATACCTGCTGAGACCTTTTATCTTAAAAACGGATTTTACAATAATGAAAAAAGAACAGTTATGGTTAAAACGATTTAATTAACCGTTTTAATGAATGTTTGATAACAGATTATTTTTAGGACATTAAATTCGTTATAATAGTTGGATTAACTTATAATATACAAAATCAAAGGTAAAATGATGTTGTTCCCCAATAATCGTTTTTTAATTAAGCTGAAATTTTATTATAATTGATTTTTTATTATGTTTGGTTGGATTGCCAACTGTTGCAATAACAATTGTTGCATAGCCAACATATTTATAAAGGGGTAGGATCATAGTTAACTACAAGTTTTGTGATTGATTTTTAACTTCCATTGGATAATTTCAATTCATATCAAAACGTTTTATTCTGGTGTTAATTATGGGTAAATGTAAGAAAATACGTGAAGATGACCTTAATGATATCCCATTGGGCCTTTTTGCCTCTATAATCCACAGAGCTCGGAT
The DNA here is from genome assembly GCF_000302455.1 of Methanobacterium formicicum DSM 3637. NCBI lineage: Archaea > Methanobacteriati > Methanobacteriota > Methanobacteria > Methanobacteriales > Methanobacteriaceae > Methanobacterium > Methanobacterium formicicum. Next base: position 109,976 of record NZ_AMPO01000001.1, on the reverse strand, counting down.
GATGTATCTAAACAACCAACTGAAAACATTGAACGTCACTTCCAGCCAGTTCATTTATTTGATCAAGCTTTACAGGAAGGGAGGTCAGACACAGGAAGATCTGGCCAATCATCTTTTTGTGGACAAGGGAACAGTGGCCCGTGCAGTTAAGAAACTGGAGGATAATGGACTCATATGCCGGCGAATCGATCCAGACAATCGCCGAAGGTACCTTCTTTACTTAACAGAAGATGGAACGGCCTTAATGCCGGATATTATTAGTATAATTAAATCTTGGGAAGATTCAATCAATGAAGACTTTTCTAAAGAAGAAAAAGAACGAATTAGGGAGATTCTAAAGAAATTAACCATTAAAAGTTTGAACAAGCTATATGATACGGAGGAAAACCTGAATGAGTAATACTGTTTCTAAAGGGGGCAATTCGCCTCTCAACCCGTCAGAAGGTAAAAAAGGGCGTGGAATTGATTATAAATGGATAGCTCTATCTAATGTGCTAATCGCATCCATGATGGGAACTATCAATGGTAGTATAACCTTGATTTCCCTTCCCGCTATCTTCAACGGCATTCACATTGACCCTTTAACGTCTTTCCAGTACCTGCTGTGGATACTGATGGGATACGGTCTGGTAACTGCAACCCTGCTTTTAAGTTTCGGACGTCTGTCGGATATGTACGGTAGAGTCAGGTTATTTAAGCTGGGATTCTTGGTATTTACCATAGGGTCCATCCTGCTTTACCTCACTCCATCCACGGGTGATGCAGGGGCCATGGAGATCATCATCTTCAGAATAGTTCAGGCAGTGGGTAGTGCCCTCACCATGGCCAATAGTTCTGCAATACTCACCGATGCATTCCCGGTAAGTGAAAGAGGAAAGGCTCTGGGTATCAACATGGTGGCACTCATGTCTGGCCAATTTATAGGGCTTTTACTGGGTGGAATATTAGCTGTCTTTGATTGGAGATACATATTCCTGGTAAGTGTACCATTCGGTATTCTTGGAACAGTTTGGTCCACTTTAAAGCTCAAAGAACTATCATTACGTGCTCCTAAGACCAAACTCGATATCTGGGGAAACGTAACTTTCGTCTCCGGTATAACCCTCCTACTTCTAGGAGTAACTTACGGTCTCATGCCCTACGGTAGCGATGCCATGGGATGGAACAATCCATGGGTAATTGCATCAATGGTAGTTGGATTCCTCCTCCTTGTACTGTTCCCAGTGGTGGAAAGTAAGGTGGAAAATCCCATGTTCCGGCTGGACCTATTCAGGATAAAAATGTTTACCTACGCTAATGTTGCAGGTTTCCTCAGTGCGCTCAGCAGGGGAGGGATGATGTTCATGCTCATACTTCTCCTACAGGGAATATGGCTCCCATTACATGGATACAGCTATGAATCCACACCGTTCTGGGCAGGAGTTTACATGCTACCCCTTACTATTGGGGTGATTATAATGGGACCCATATCTGGAATACTCTCGGATAAATATGGGCCCCGCTGGATTGCCACTATAGGGATGGTAATGAACACGATAGGATTCATTATACTGGCATCACTACCTGCCAATTTCAACTACTGGGAATTGGGTTTAACCCTGTTCTTTATGGGATTGGGAAGTGGAATGTTCGGTTCACCAAACAGTGCTTCCATAATGAATTCAGTACCTCCACAGGAAAGGGGTGTGGCTTCAGGAATGTTAACCACTATAATGAACACCGCATTCACCGCGAGTATGGCCATTTTCTTCACCATAGTAATTGTGGGAATCACTCAACGCTTCCCTGATGCTATGGCATCCTCTCTTGCAGGTATAGGTGCAGCACAATTGACCCCAATCCTCAGTAACATACCACCAACAGGGGCATTATTCTCGGCCTTTTTAGGTTACAACCCGGTCGAAACCATCTTAAGCAGTGTTCCATCAGCAGTGGTTAGTCAGATACCCCCTGCAACATTAACCACACTAACTGGAACCACCTGGTTCCCATCAACACTGTCTGAAGCTTTCATGCCTTCTCTTCAGATTTCATTCTACATTGGAGCAGTATTTTGTGGCCTATCCGCCCTATTATCTGCCCTACGTGGGAAGAAATACATCCATGAGATGGAGGTAATCAAAATCAGTCCCGATGATGATGGTTGATTCAGATGAAGTTTAATAGTACGTGGAAAAACAGGACCCTAAGGGTCCTTTAAATATTTTTTTTAATATTGAATGGCTTTTTTTTGATGGATAATGAGATTTACTAGGTAATTGGGATGAACATCCTGATGATAAACAAACCAAAAAATTAATTCATTACTAACTTAACAATTAAATTAACAGTTAACACCTATCCTTGTTTAAGGATTATTATGGGAAAACAAAAGGGGGATAAATTGATGGAAATCGGAATTATTGTATACTCCCAAACTGAACATACCTATCTAGTGGCGGAAAAACTTCAGGAGAAGCTAATTGAGCTTGGAAACAGGGTTAAAATTGAGAATGTAATACCTGAAGGTGAAGTACACCCTGGAAAAAAGGATATCACCTTTGAAATTCGTCCCAATATTGATGCATATGATGCCTTGATATTCGGTTCTCCAGTTCATGCCTTTAACCTTGCCCCGGCAATGAAAGCATATCTGGAACAGATACCATCACTTCAGGATAAAAAGGTAGCCTGCTATGTGACTAAGGGATTACCATTTCACCGGACCGGTGGGAACCAGGCCATATCCCAGATGAAAAAGCTCTGCCAGTCTAAAGGTGGAACAGTCATGGGAACCGGGATCATAGTTTGGAGGGGTAGTCGCTCAAAAGAGATTAATGAACTTGTCAAACAGTTTAGTTTGTTACTTTCTTAAGATGAATAAATGGTACAAGTTGAAATTAGGGGTCTGAATATGGATATTATTAGTGATTATTCGTATCCTTAGGAGTAATTATACCATATTAGGATTATTCGCACCATATGGAATTGATAATTTTAAATTGGATACATTTTCTTTAAATTTCCAATACCGGGGTAAAAAGAGGTTTATGATGAACACCATTTGCTATGCTGCTTTTTTAAGGGGGATCAATGTTAGTGGGAAAACCCGCATTAAAATGGTAGATCTAAAGGATGCTTTTGAATCAATGGGATTTAAAAACGTTCGAACATTACTTGCCAGTGGAAATGTAGTTTTTGACTCTGAAGATGAGAGTGAAAAAATTTTAACCGAGAAAATAGAATCGGGTTTGAAAAATGTGTTTAATAGGGACATTGCAGTGATATTACGGAGTATTGACCATCTAAAGAAGCTTCAGTCATTAAAACCCTTCGAAGGAATTGAAGTGACTCCAGATATTCGGATGTATGTGACGTTTTTTTCCAAAAAAGCACAACCACACACAATTACAGTTCCCTATACTTCTCCTCAGAAGGCTTTCACTATCCTTAATGAAACTTCAATGGAAGTTTTCAGCACTGTAGACATTTCTAAGGGGAGAGGGACACCGGAATTAATGAATTTTCTCGAAAAAGAGTATGGATCGAATTTAACTACCCGGAGCTGGGGCACGGTCCTGAAAATCCTAAAATAAATAAAATATTATTTAGTTTCTATTTTTTTAGGGGGTTAACAAAATTCCTAGCATTTTGAAGGTCCGCGTCATCTGTTCTTCCTTTATTTAAACCTCCTATATCCTTAGCATAGGGTGGCTTCTAGTTAAATTAATTTTGGGATGTGTGAAATATGACAGAATTTTTATATTACTTCCATTTAATAAAATTTTAAGTAAAATTCACATAAAATAAGGTGATATACATGCAAAAATATGTTCTTTTAGGAAATTGGACAGATAGAGCACGTGAAACTTTTTTAGAAATCCCAGAAAGAGTTAAATTAACAAAAAATATAATAGGAGAACTTAAGGGGAGTATAGACTTTTTCTTTACCATGGGGGAATATGATTTTGTTGCCATCATTGACATGCCTGATGAGGAAAGCATGGTAAAATATCTCTTTAAAGCTTATGAAGCACGATATATAACCATTAAAACCCTCAGGGCATGGACTGATAATGAATTTGCCGAGATGGTTACTGAAATTTAATTAAGATCCATTAATTATCATATAATTTTCTAAATCATGACATTACATAACTCATTCTATAATTACATCCCCCTTTATTTTCAAAAATCATTTACAAAGGTTTCAGCGTAATCCATGTCTTTTGAGTAGTATTTTTATTCTAGTATTCTATTACTTTAGGAACCATACCTGCAATCTTGACACACAGTTCAACGTTACTTAATGTGAACTTACTTTTAGTGTAATGTTTTTTGCTGTTAATATCAACCAGTTTTTGATAAAATGTTTTTGCATCAGCTTCTGAAACTTTCTGTGAAGTATCAGTTTCAGAATCCAGGAAAATCCTTGCAAAAACAGGTCCCACCCATTTAATCCTCACCAGGTCGGTTAATTTTGTTAATTCAAGAAGATCGCCCTCATCTATTCCAAGCTCGTTAGCTAACTTTTCCCGATCATCTAATGTTTTTACCCGTTTAAAAAGATGAAGACTGTTTTTAATTCCGGCACTCTTCAATTCAATGAGAGTTCCTTCTTCAACACCGGGAAATTTATCGAGATTAACTGGATTTGGAGTGTAACTGTTAACTTCTCTTCTTAAAATCAGGAGATAATCTTCAGGTAAACCTGATTTTTCAGCAAATTCCCTGGCTTTTTTAGGATTTTTCAATAAACTAGCAAGATCCTGGAGATTATCAACTTTATTCTCCTTTAAAATTTTGAATCTCTCATCAAGATGGTCTTTTAGCATCTTCCTACTTGGTAACGGGTTTGAATCCCAGATTTCTCCTTTAAATTTCTCCAAAGGAAATTTTTTAAGATCAATATGGTAATTTTCAACCATGTCCTCCCCTCACTCTCAATTAATCCACATTATCCCTTTTTATTTCATTTTATATTCATTAATTCATTATATGTTTTTCACAACTTTTATTCAAATGTTTCCGCGGTCTCCTGGAGATACCTGCGTATATCTATGTTCTGGGTGCATTTTTCTTCACATTCACCACATTCTGTGCAGAATGATGCACTGCCCCTTTTAGCTTTCAGGAATTTGTAATTTCCAGAAGGTTTTTCCATATTCTGGTATAGATAAACATCATTTAACAGGTTCAAATTCAGGGGAATGTCCACACCCTCTGGACAGGGCATGCAGTAATTACAGGCAGTGCAACTAACGTGTGTCCCTTCTTGATATGCCTCTCGAACTTCCTGGATCAGATCCCTCTCATGATCAGTTAAACTATGGGCAAGGCCTTCCTCTGCAATTAATAGATTCTCCTTAACCTGTTCCATGGTACTCATACCACTTAAAACCACATTGACTTCGCTTTGGTCCCAGAGGAACCGTAATGCCCATTCTGCGGGTGTTCTTTTAACCGGTGCCCTGTTCCATATGGCCTGAATATCAGTGGGAATGTTTTTTGCCAGGCAACCACCCCTTAATGGTTCCATGATCACCATTCCCATGCCCCTGGATGCTGCGTATTTCAGTCCGGGTCTTCCAGCCTGGAAGTTCTGATCCATGTAGTTGTATTGTATCTGGGAAAAACTCCAGGGGTATGCGTCCACAATTTCCTTGTAAAGTTTAAGTTCATCGTGGAATGAAAAGCCAGCGTATCCGATCCTACCATCATCTATGGCAGAGTCCAGGAACTGAAAAACCTCCAGTTCTTTAAGGTTTTCCCAGGTACTGTGGCCGAGACCGTGCAGGAGATAAAAATCAATTCTGTCGGTTTGAAGTCTCCGGAGCTGTTCATTTAAATAATAATCCATATCTTCCTTTTTCTGGATGAGCCAGCTTGGTAATTTGGTGGATAAATAAACTTGATCCCGGTAACTATCTTTCAGGGCATTTCCAACTAGGATCTCACTCATACCTCCCTGGGTGGCAGTGGCACCATGGTAGGGATAGGCAGTGTCCACGTAGTTCACACCCGAGTCTATGGCGTAATGAAGCATCTGGGTTGCCAGTGGTTCGTTTATTTTTTCAGGGTTGCCCTCCAGTATGGGAAGGCGCATACAACCAAAGCCAAGTATTGAAACTTCCTGGCCGGTTTTTCCAAAGTTTCGGTATAACATGAGTAATGAGTCCTCCTGATAAACAATGAAATTTCATTAAAGTATTTATAAAAATTTCTTGATGGTGAGTTGATAAATTAAGAGTAAATTGATAATTAACAAAATTGGTTGTGTAACTTCAGAATCATATTAGAATAACATTATTTAGTATATGTTTGATTAAATAAAGATCATGTCAACTAAAGCCGCATTCATATTCATTGCACCAGGAAACGATCCCGAACAGCATCGCGCAGTAATTGATTCACCGGTGATTGAACTTTCAGTGGTGGGTGTGAAAAACTATGATGAAGCAGAAAAGGTTGCCCTGGACCTTGTTTCAGAAGGCATAACAGCCATAGAACTGTGTGCCGGGTTCGGAAGTGAAGGAACAGCCCGAATTGCCAGAGCCGTGAAGGGAAAAGCAGTTGTAGGGGTGGTACGTTTTGATTTGCACCCTGCCTTCGACCATAAAAGTGGAGATGAACTTTTTTAATTTAATACATTGAACCAACACTTCCTTAAACAAACAACTTCCTTAAACAACATTTTCACTCTTTTTTAGCGTATGGAAATCACATTTTAAGGAAAAAAGTGCCAGTTTTTAAACCCCCACAAATTAGTATGATTAAAACTAAACGATTATTAATAAGGCCATTGACTGGTGATGAATTAAAAAAACACATTGATTCGCCCCAGGAATTTGCTAAATGCATTGGTTTGGTACCTTCACAAACATTGATGGATAAAAATACCCAAGAAGCAATATTAAATGATCTGCTGCCTAACATAGAAGATTCAAATAAAGATCCTTTGTTTTATACCATGTGGATAGTTATAGAGAAAAGTGAACGGGCAATTGTTGGGGGTATATGTTTTCATGGTGAACCCGATGTAAATGGGGAAGTTGAAATCGGATATGGAACAGACTACGGGTATAGAAACAAAGGTATAATGACGGAAACCATAGCTGGATTGATTCATTGGCTTAAAACAGATGATAAAGTTAAAGTAATCCGGGCCGAAACTGAAGCGGATAATAATTCATCAATTAGAGTATTGGAGAAGAATAATTTCAAGATATTTCAACGTAAGGATGACTCAGTAATCCTGAAATTAAAATTGCAATAGATGCTTTTGAAAGATGAGCATTTGCGAATGGGATTAACTTCAGGGAGTAGGGAATTACATTTGCAGTTTATTAATTTACTTTAAAAACCATCTTTGAAATTAATGATAATTTTATGTATAACGGGGGTGTAATATGAAAGTTTTCAAACGACCGGGTCCAGTAAACACTGATGAAGTGATAGAAATCCTTAAAAATGCATCATCTGAATACGAAACAGTGGTGGTTGCATCGGTCACTGGGAGTAGTGCAGTTAAGATTGCAAAAACCCTGAAAGATAAGAAGATAGTCTGTGTCACCTGTCCTCAGGGCATGTACTGGGAAGTGGAGGAGATGGATAAGGATCTCTTCGCTGAAATACCAGAACTCAGTAAAGCGCGTGATGAATGGGTTAAGAAAGGTTTAAAAAAGGTGCCTATGAACATAACATCCGAAAATCGGGTTCAACTGGATCGATTGAATGTTGAAATTGTTCGTGGGACCATACCCCTTTTTGGACCAACTTTTTCCATGCGCCTGCATTTGCAAAGACCCAGTTCCCTGGATGTAATGGCCAAAACACTGGAACTAATATCTCCCGGTACACTGGTATCAATGGAAGCTGTTTTGATGGCAACTGATGCAGGGGTGATTAGGGAAGATGAACTGGTACTGGCCTGTGCTGGGACAGAAATGGGTTTGGATACTTTATGGGTTCTTAAAAGCTGCGCATCAGCTAATCTCTTCCACCCTTCAAAGGGCTTCAGATTTGTGGAGCTATTGGCAAAACCGGGTGTTGCCTCAAATCCAGATATAAACATAGAATATCTGAGATAATTTAACATGGGCTAATCAGGTGATATGCCAAGTGTCTTCTAAATGAATATCCGATCACAAATTGGTATATAATATTTTTTCATAATCTTAATTTTTTTTGATTATTCTTCTTTTTGTTTTACAATACCCTTTTCTGGGTGTTTAAATCCTATTCGAGATGAAAATCATGCCTTGACAGAATCATGTCTAAAACTATAAATAGTACCTTGCATTATACAGTACCTTGTAAGATGCAGTGATCATCATGAACACTCAATTTAAAAAAGGAGTACTGGAACTGTGTGTCCTGGTTCTCCTTGACAGAAAAGACTGTTACGGTTACGAGATGGTGGATGAAATCTCGAAGAACATATCCATTTCCGAAGGAACCATCTATCCTCTTCTTAAAAGGTTAAAAAAGGAGAAGTTTGTGATTTCATACTTAAAAGAATCCCAAGATGGTCCGCCTAGAAAATATTACCGGTTAACTGAATTGGGAAAAGGAAAAAAGGAAAAATTAGTTGAAGAATGGAAAAACTTCTCTATAGGTGTAAATAATTTATTGAATTTTGAAATTAAGAATAATTCGGGGGCTATTAAGGATGAATAAGAAAGAATATCTTGACCAGCTCAGCAAACTTCTGAGAACACTTCCAAAGGAGGACAGAGAAGATATTATCTCAGATTACCAGGAACACTTTGCCATTGGTTTGGAGAAAGGTAGAACTGAAGAAGAAATTTCAAGGGCACTTGGAAACCCTAAAAACGTTGCTAAACAGATTAAAGCAGACAATTTGGTTAAAAAAGCTCAAGATAAACCCTCAATTGGTAGTATAATTGGGGCGATATTGGCAACAATGGGATTAGGTCTTTTTAATCTGATATTTGTGGCAATCCCAGTCCTGGTGGTTGCAGTAATTATTTTGATCTTATTTGTGGCTGGAATTATCATTATCTTCACAGGGATATATTGGGTTTTAGTGCCCTTTTTACATCTTATTATTCCTCAATTAGCTATCCCTACCTTTATCAATTCGCCAGGTAATGGAATTTTGAATATTCTGGTGGTAGTGTTAAGTGGAATCGGCCTGACAGCTGGAGGAATTATTTTAGTAGTGTTAATGGCGTACATTACTAAATGGTTCTATGAATTAATGATCAAATACCTAAAACTGAATTTAAGAATTATTAAAGGACGGGAAAGGGATTTTTAACATGATAAATTGCAACAGGGGGTTAGATCTATGAGAAAATTTCTTTGGGAGTTACTGGCTGGTACTAAGGGTGGATTGAACCGTGCTAGGATCATAGATGAGTTAAGAAACAGGCCTTATAATGCAAATCAGCTCGCTGAAAGGCTTTCTCTTAACTACAAAACCATAAAGTACCATATTGAAGTTTTAGATAAAAATGGGATAGTGACTTCCACCGGTAACGGGTACGGCACATTATATTTCCTTTCAGATAAAATGGAAGAAAATTTCGACATTTTTTTGGAAATATGGGAACAATTTAGCGGATCTCGTGCTAATGTTTATCACATGGTTGATAATGTTCCAGCAGGAGTAGTTCATCACTGATTATAAAGTATGAACAATCCATAAAGCTCTTGTTTTCCTTCTCATTATTTCTCTAAGGTATTTGATCTTTTCTACTTTACGTCTTATTTTTACATTAGTTTAACTTCCAGTTCATTCTTATTTTCTTACAAGTTAAAACAATGAATCTTTTTTACACATCCTTAACATTCAACAGGCTTATTTTTTTTAAATAACTAATTTTTAATGAATTTTTACCATTGTCCTTGATTTTGTTACTATTTGTATGTTTCCTATTAGGGGTGAATTTGGGTGTAATTTTTAGGAAATTAAGGGTGAAATAGAATTAAAAACGGGGGAATTAGGACTAAATTCTGGAATAACTATTTTTAAAGGTTTAAACTACTATTAAATTAACAGATAACGAGAAATTATTCAAAAGGAGGTAATCTTGAAAGTTTGGGTATAATACAGAATTTCTAAAGATGCTGGTCCCGATGAAAGTGGGGATTTAGGATTTATTAAAAAATCATATAAATTCGCATTTTACCGCCTCATATAATCCTGCTGGAGGGACATTGAACTTATGAATAAATATGTGACTAAATTGTTTTAATGGATTAAATAGCTTTAAAATCTATTTAAATTTCATATAATCTCTAACAAAATCTAGGTCCGATATCTTGGCCTTATTGTTATTCTATTATTTGGAGGTGAAATGATGGATCTCTATAAATTGGCATTAAACAACATTAGAAGAAGAAAACTCAGAAGTGCCCTGACCATGCTGGGGATAATAATCGGTGCCGCAATGCTCATGGTGCTTTTAGGGCTAACTGCCGGGACAACCACGGCTATTAAAGATGAAACAAATGCTTACATGTATGATATAGCAATTTCTCCAGAATCTACCTCTGGAAATTATTTAATGGATAGTCAAACCATATCCAAGGTAGAGAAACTGTCAAATCTTCACGATTTCCGTGAGGTAACTGCTTTCTCGGAGGATATGAATAACACCAAACTGTTTTTCGAGGGAGTCAATAACTGGAAGGATGCTAAAATAATAAACGGAACGCAAGGTGTTGTGGTTAACCAGGAAGCGGTTGCAAAGTTAGGTTACGGTATTGGAAGTAAAATAACAGTCAAAGGCAAGGAATTAACTGTGACTGGAATATCTAAAGAAGCACAGGCTCCTTACGTTTATATAGACCAGACAACAGCCAGGCAAATGGCTGGTGATCAGGTAGCTGTTATCTATGCCAGTACTGACGGGGACCCAAAAACCGTTGCTGATCAGGTTAAAAAACAGGTAAATGGGGTTTCAGTGGAAACCAAATCTGATAAGGTGAAGGAAATCCAGGAAATGACTGATCAAGCTCTCTTATTCATGGGATTCATAGCCAGTATTGCCCTGTTGGTGGGAATCATAAGTGTGATCAATACCATGCTAATCAGTGTCATGGAACGAACCAGGGAACTGGGAGTATTAAAAGCCATTGGTTTTACTAACTGGGAAATAAAAGGAAGCATACTGTTTGAATCAGGCCTTTTAGGATTTTTCGGAGGAGTTATCGGTGTAATCCTGGGAATTATTGGAATATACGGGGTTGCCAATGCACTGAAGCTAGCAGACTATATTCCTGGAATGATGCCCATATGGTTAATTTTAGGGGTTATTGCTGGTGCTACCATTTTAAGCGTACTAGCAGGACTTTACCCTGCCACTAAAGCTTCAAAATTACAGGTTGTGGAGGCGTTAAGGAATGACTAATCATATACTTGAATTTAAAGATGTTTGGAAAACCTATCACATGGGTGATTCGGATGTGAATGCCCTTGCAGGTTTAAACCTGACTCTGGAAGAAGGTTCATTCACTGCAGTCATGGGTCCCTCTGGGTCTGGTAAATCCACATTCCTGCACGTGGCAGGGATACTGGATACTCCTTCTAAAGGTTTATTTCGGATAAACGGAAGGCAAACCAGCGAATTATCAGTCAAAGAACAGGCAATTCTTAGGAGAAATGAGATTGGATTCATATTCCAGAGATTCAATCTCTTGTCTCAGCTTTCTGCCCTGGAAAATGTCACGTTACCCATGATCAATGAGGATTCTGAAAAAGCAAAAATGATCCTGGATAAAATGGGATTGCATGATAAGTACCATAAATTCCCCAACCAGCTTTCCGGTGGAGAACAGCAGCGAGTAGCAATAGCCAGAGCTCTTATAAACGATCCATCGATAATTCTGGCTGATGAACCAACTGGAGAACTTGATACTGCCAATGCCAATTCCATAATGCAGGTATTACAGGATCTAAACCGTAATGATGGGGTGAGCATTGTAATCGTAACTCACAACCAGGCATCTGCTGATTTTGCTGATGAAATAATCCATATGCAGGATGGTAAAATGGTTAAAGTAGATAGAAAATAGGAAAAAAAGTTTTTAGTTGCACTAATGGCAATTATTAAACTTTTCAAATATTTTTTTGCTCTAAAATAAAAGTCTAATAAAAAGAATCGATCTGGATATCTATTCTCGTAATCTTTCACAATTTAAAGTTTCAGGTTAAAATATGTATCTAAATTTATTACATTCAGTTTTTAACACTATTTTTGTGATGATTTTCCAGAAAGTGCTAATTTCACCACGCATATTCCAGTTTGCTATCATAGTCACCAGTGTTGCAAACATGATCTGTTTAACCATGATAATTCACAACTACTGGGGACAGTACAGGGAAATTAAATCAAAAATCACCCTTAGTCTAATACTTTTATTCCTAGTGTTCATGGTCCAGAACTTCATTTTTACAGTTTATTTCTTATTATATTTGCCTAAAAATTGCATTGATATAATTGGACCTCTTTTATTTTTGGGTTGTGAATTCATAGTTTTAACCCTATTTTTAAGGGGAGTCAGAAACCAAATCAGCTAAACTCCTAATTTATTTAATCAGGTAAATGTATTTATAGCACGTTATGTGATCATAATCAGTCATAAGGATATTATTGGCCTTTTATGACGAATGAACATGCTAGGGATTAACATAGAATGTTATTTTAGTTATTGAAATCATAAATTTAATTACATAAATTTAACTAATAGTTTTTCTTAATCCAAGGAACTGTGTGATCTTATGAGAAAACTGCTCTGGTGGTTGATAGCTGGCTCAACAGGAGGCCCAAATCGGGCTAAGATCATCATGACATTACACAAAAGGCCTTACAATGCTAATCAACTATCAGAATCTCTGAATTTAAATTATAAGACTGTAAGACATCATATTAAAGTTCTGGAAGAGAATAACGTCATCACATCTGCGGGTAAGAAGAAGTACGGTGAAATGTACTTCCTTTCTGATGAGATGGAAAGAAATTATAACACATTCCAGGATATCTGGGAAGAACTGGAACAAAACTCAGTTGGAAAATAGAGATTTTTTATTACAAATTTTAGTATATAAATATTTTAAGGATTTAAGCTTAAAATTGCTTTAAGAGGAAAATATGACTTTAGCGGAATACGGGCAGTTTGGTGGGGTAGTAATCTTCATAGCGGTGGCAATTGGAATTGCAAATGTTTGCCTGCTCTTTGGATTATTGTATTCCTACTGGAAAACATATCGCCAGGTTAAATCCAAATTCACAATAGGATTATTGTATTTTGCCACTTTCCTTCTATTACAGAACATTTTATCCACCATATTCTTGGCATTGCCCCTTTTTGTATCGATAGAATTCCATGGATCTGAAATTGGTGGGCCCAGATTGCCTTTATTTTTAATCAACATAGTCCAGCTCATCGCACTATCAATCCTCTTCAAAATTACTCGTGAATAGAAGATTTAGAGCCAATCTCATGGAATGATTTTTAGTTAGTGGAATGGTAGATTTTAGTGAATTTGTGCATAATTTGTGCATAATTTTCCCCTCTTTATTGCCTGAATTCGGCATAATCATTTAATAAACAACTTAAATAGAAAGAACTATGTCGTACTTAAAGCTGATCCTAAAAAACCCCTTTAGGAATAAAACAAGAGGTGCCCTTGCAATTGTGGGAATTGCAATTGGAATCATGGTCATAGTGGCCCTGGGCATGGTTGCAGGTGGTCTTAAAGCGTCAACAACCACCACCCTCAAAGCAGGAGCTGCTGAAATCAATGTAATGCAGACTGGTTCAGGTAACTTTGGATCAGGAAGGGTCAATGAGACCAGGGTCACAGATTTACAAAACATAGCTGGAGTTAAGGAAACTGCTGGATTACTGAAGGCAACCAACACATCCACCAGCGGATCATCAGTATCCACTAGTTCTACTGGGACATCCACTGGAACTACCAGCTCAGGATCTGGAGGTCCGAACAGTTTCGGGGGCCTTTCAGTGACGGGTATGAATCCGGATAAACTGAGCCTTGCTGGAATTGAGAACGTAACTGGATCTTTATATTCTACTAACAGTGAAAATGAAGTTATAATTGGTAAAACTGCTTCCACAAATCTAAACAAAACTGTGGGAGACACAATAAACTTATTCGGGAAAGATTTCACCATCACCGGAATTTACGAGACTGGAAGCTTCATGACTGATGGGGGAGTGTTCATGTCCCTCACCACATTGCAGAACCTCACCAGCAACAACAACACAGTTAGTACCATAGCGGTGAAGCTCAATGAAAATGCCAACACCATTGAGGTAAGTAAATCAATTGAAACGTCCTATCCCAATGAGCTGTCTACAACCACTGCCGAAGCAACGGCTAACAGAATGAACAGTGCACTCAGTACCATCGATGCAGCCACCTGGGCCATCTCCCTACTGGCAATTATAATTGGTGCCGTGGGAGTGATAAACACCATGATAATGTCAGTGTTTGAAAGAACAAGAGAAATAGGCGTCTTAAAAGCAGTAGGCTGGAAAGAAAAGAGAATTCTAGGAATGATCTTGGGTGAATCAGTGGTTTTAACCCTCATCGCTGCAGTAATTGGAACCATAATCGCAGTGGTTGGAGTGGTAGCGTTACTGGCATTTTCCTTTGAAGGAGTTATACAACCATCCTTTGCACCGGAAATATTCCTGGAAGCATTCGCGGTTGCATTTGTCGTGGGAATAATCGGTGGATTGTACCCTGCTTACAGAGCATCCCGACTATCACCAACCGAGGCGTTGCGCTATGAATAATCAACATCATGGGGAGAAAAATATGGATAATGGGAAGAACGTCATCGAAATCCACGATCTTAAAAAAAGCTACGATGATGGAACGATTAAAGCATTAAACGGTCTGAACCTGGAAGTGAAGGAGGGAGAATTTCTATCCATAATGGGTCCCTCTGGTTCTGGAAAATCAACACTCCTCAACATGATTGGAGCACTGGATGTGGCTGATGAAGGATCGATTCATGTGGCTGGCATTGACCTCATGAAGACCAAGGAACTGAGTGAATTCCGTTCCAAAGAGATTGGATTTGTCTTCCAGATGCACAACCTGATACCCAACCTCACTGTTCTGGAAAACGTGGAAATACCCATGTATGAAACAGATCTATCCAGTGACCAGATGAGGGAAAGGGCACTGGAACTTTTAAAGGCAGTAGGTCTGGAGGATCGGGCAGATCAGATACCTACCAAGCTCTCAGGTGGACAGCGCCAGAGAGTGGCCATTGCCAGGGCACTGGTGAACCGCCCCTCCATCATCCTGGCTGATGAACCCACCGGGTCTCTGGACTCCCAGACCGGGGATGTGATCCTGAAACTCCTGCGTGACCTGCATGAAAAGGAAAACGTTACCCTGGTCATGGTAACCCATGAACCCTACGTGGGGAAAATGGCTGAAAGGATTGTAAACGTGCTTGATGGGAAGATACAAAACTAAAATTAGAATAACTTTTAAAAAGGTGAATTTCTGCCTCCAATGGAATTCACCTCAATTTTTTTATTTACAGTTCATGATTCATGGTTGATACAATGATAACCGGAGAAATTGGCTTAGCACTGATTATTGTGGCAGTTGCAATTGGAATTGCAAACATTATTCTGTTAATGTTTTTACTCAAAACATACTGGAAAACATATAAACAAATAAAATCAGGATTCACCGTAGGTTTGGTGTATTTTTCATCCTTTCTCATCCTCCAGAACATAGTATCCACTATTTTCATTGCTTTACTACTTGTAATTCCTATGGATGTTCACATTTCGGAATTGCATGGTCCAAGACTCCCTCTATTTTTGATTAACCTGGTGCAACTAGTGGCACTATCTATACTGGTTAAGATAACAAGGGAATAATAAATGGAACATACATACAAAACTTTAATGAAGGAAGATATCATGGAAATTTCAGTTATACTGGCCCATCCATATCCAGAAAGCTTCAACCATGCCATTTATCAGACAGTTCTGGATTGTTTGAAGGAAAACGGATACCAGGTTCATGCCCACAATCTTTATGAAGAAGGGTTCAACCCTCTCCTTGAAGGTCCTGAACTTGTCACTGGGGAAACATCCGATCCAATGGTCTTAAAGCATCGTCAGGAAATAACTAAGGCCGATGGTATTATCATAATTCATCCTAACTGGTGGGGTCAGCCCCCAGCAATATTAAAAGGGTGGACAGACCGGGTGCTTAGATCAGGTGTGGCCTACCAGTTTGAAGAAGGAGATGATGGTTCAGGAGTACCAAAAGGTTTACTGGTAGCAGAAGCAGCCATTGTATTTAACACTTCCAACACCCCTGAAGAAAGGGAGAAACTAATTTTTGGCGACCCACTGGAGAGAATATGGAAGGACTGTGTATTTGATTTCTGTGGAATAAAGAATTTCCACCGGAAAATGTTCCGCGTAGTAGCCAGTAGCACCCAAAAAGAGCGTCAATTATGGTTAAATGAAGTTCAAAAAATTGTCAATAATTATTTCCCGGAAAATGGATTTTACTAGTTTTATTGGTGTTCATATCGAACCAAGCAAGTTAATAACAGGTATAGGGGGATAATGTCTGAAACTTGTTTAAATCAAGTAGATTTATTGACAACTAATTATAAAATAAATTATAATAATAATCAGAAATGGAAAAAATCAAAAGGGGCTTTATCATGCTACCACTGGTTACTATCTATAATGCAGTGAGTTTAGACGGGAGAATAACAGGCTTCAATGCGGATGTGGAGCTTTATTATGAGTTAGCTTCTAAGTGGAATGTGGACGCAGTTTTAATGGGAAGCAACACTGTACTAACTGGATTTGGGGTCAAACCCGGAGAAACACTTCCAGAATCGGAGGATGCCTTCCAACCAAGGGTGAGGGATCCTGAGGATGATATGCCTTTACTGGTAGTTCCAGATAGCCGAGGACAGATTCGTGTCTGGAATGAAATTTTAAAAATGCCCTATATCAAGGATGTTCTGGTATTATGCAGCAGATCCACACCTCAAGAGTACCTGGACTTCTTAGATGAACGTTACATACATTATCTGGTGGTAGGGTACCAGCACGTGGACCTAGAAAATGCCCTGGAAGAACTCAACACCAAATTTGGGGTTAAAAAGGTAAGAGTCGATAGTGGTGGCGTTTTAAATGGAATATTACTCCGGAAGGGCTTGGTGGATGAATTACACCTCCTGATACACCCTGAACTGGTGGGTGGAACTGCAATCAATTCCATTTTTCAGGAATCGAAATTGGAGGGGGGAGAGACTCTTACTAGGGAAGAAACTCCCATCAAATTATCTCTGGAGGGTGTGGAGAAAATTAAGGATGATATCATCTATCTCAGGTACAGAATCTTCAATGGGATGTTTAAATGATGTTAATGAATCTTCAGTGGATTGTTTAGATAATGGTATAGAATTTTAGGTGGTTTGTAAACAATAATATGAGAAAAATTGAATATGAATATTAAATGATATGGGTACTTAAAATGCTTTATTTAATACAAAAAGATGATTTAAATGATTATCTGGAACTTTCAGAAGTAGTGGATTACGATAATCCCGAAATTCAGTTGAAAGCTAGTGAACTGGCCCATGGTCTGGAAAAGGTTGAAATAGCAAAAACTATTTATCACTTTGTAAGGGATGAAATTGACCACTTTCTGGATATGGAAGTGATGAAGTGACCTGCCGGGCATCAGATGTTTTAAAAAAAGGTCATGGCTTATGTTTTGCAAAATCAAATTTATTAGCTGCTCTTTTAAGATTCATGGAGATCCCAACTGGATTCTGTTATCAGACACTGACTCATGAAGATGGTTTGGTTCTTCATGATTTAAACGCAGTTTACTTAAGTGGTGAATGGTTCAGATTGGATTCCCGTTGAAACCGTGCAGATGTGGATGCCCAGTTTTCCATGGATAAAGAGAAACTGGCTTTCTATGCCCTAGAAGAAGGAGAAGTTGATTATTCACATATATTTTCTAAACCAGATAAACGGGTTGTAAATGTATTAAGTACCTCAAAGAGTGTTGATGAGGTCATGAACATTATCCCTACTACCCTTTAGCTGATTAAACTGATAAATGATTTTTTTTTATTGAATTCTCTTATCATGACTTCTTTTGTTAAATTTGGTCATTAGATTTGGTCTTTTTTAGATTTTCTTTTTTTTGATTATCCACCATTAAATGTACAGATTTATCCTATGAAGTTTTAAATAGTACCCCAACGTTAAATTATTGTAGAACTATAATTATTCTGGAGATATTTCAGATATCAAATTAATTCGAGAGGTAATTATTTAGATGTTATTTAATGAGAGGTAATTTTTCAGAGGTTATTTCAAATGAGAGATGATTACGTTCATGGCTATTCAGAAAGAGAAGCAGTAAGACTGGTTGATCAGGCAAAAACACTGGCTCCCCTCATGCACCACGACACCAGTTATCCTGAAGGGAGTAGAGTGTTGGAAGCTGGCTGTGGTGTGGGTGCTCAGACCATAACCCTGGCTAGAAACAGTCCTCAGGCAGAGATAACTTCGGTAGACATATCAAAACCATCCCTAAATCATGCTAAAGCTTTAATTCAAAGTGAAGGAATTTCAAACGTCCAGTTCCAAACTGCAGACATCATGGAACTCCCATATGAAGATGAAACCTTTGATCATGTGTTTATATGCTTTGTTCTGGAACATCTCCCGAACCCGGTAGGGGCTCTATTGAGTTTGAAGAGGGTCCTCAAAAAAGGAGGTTCCATCACAGTTATTGAAGGGGACCATGGGTCATGTTATTTTCATCCTGAAACTGAAGAGGCAGTTAAAGCATGGCAATGTCTTATCAAGGTTCAAACAGACTTAAACTGCAATCCATTAATGGGAAGGGAACTTTACCCCCTCTTAAATGAAGCTGGTTTTGAAGATATACAGATAGACCCACGGGTGGTTTATGTGGATGAAAGCAAAGGAGAACTGGTGGATGGATTCATTAAAAAGACCATAATTGCTATGGTGGAGGGCGTTAAAGACCAGTCCATCGATTCTGGATTTATAACTCCAGAAACATGGGATAAAGGAATTCAGGACCTGCACAGGTCTGCAGAACCATCTGGAACCTTTTTCTATAATTTCTTTAAGGGAACGGCTAAAAAGTAGATTATGACTAACAAATGGCTACAAATCAGTTAATCATCAGGTTAAATCCTCATTTTTTTAGTATTTTAATCATTTTTTTAAAATGCCCTTTCTGTTAGATTTCTAATTTTTCCATTAATTATTAAATCAAGATCTAAATATTTTTAATCAAGATGTTTCCATTAATTATCATTTTTCGATAAACTAGATCAAAGTTCATATCTCTGATTCATCATATTCTAATAATGTAGAAGGCGATTAACATGAGCAAATTTGAGAAATCAGAATGGTCTGAAAGAGAACATGCACAGGAATTCATGGAAAATGCAGATATCTATATACTGGAACGAAAAAGGCTATTTGAAATCTTAAAATCATTTTATAGGTATTTTTTAGGCAACAATGGATCACAAAAGCCAGTTAAGATTTTGGATCTTGGATGTGGTAATGCAGCAATTACCCTGGAGTTATTAAAGGAAGATAATAAAATCAATGCCACTCTGGTGGATGGATCACTGGAAATGCTTAAAAATGCCAGGGAAAACCTAGAAAACTATGAAGGGATGAATTTCATACATAAAACATTTCAGGAATTGCTGGAGAATGGATCGCATGATATAAAATCCCAAGATAATGAATCGCAGAATAATGGATCACAGGATAAAAATCTCCTACCCGATGAATTTGATCTGGTTGTTTCCTCCCTGGCTATTCACCATATTTCTACTGAAGAAAAAAAATCACTTTTCCAGTACATATATAACCATCTGAAATCAGGGGGATTCTTTTTGAATATTGAAACTGTAAAAGCCCCGGTAGATGAACTGGAACAGTGGTATCGTGTACTTTGGAGTGAATGGATACGCGAAAACCAGGATAAACTTAATACCAAGAAGAGTTTTGAATATTTACCAGAACAGTACAAGGATAACCCCGACAATCACCCTGACACACTGAAAATCCAGTTAGATGCACTGGAATCAGTTGGATTCTCCCGTGTGGATTGTTATTACAAGTATGGAATATTTTCCATCTACGGGGGAATGAAACAATAAATCCAGGTATCAACTGAAAACTGGCCATAATTGAATATTATTTTTTTTAATTAAGTTTACAAATCATAGATTAATATGAAATCATAGAATTAAAAATTATAATCAAATCATAGATTTAGAATTAATGGATTAATTAAAAGAAAGTGAATCAACATTCCATTTAATAAATTAATCGAAAAAAGGGAAGAAAATACATGGAAAAAATTGGATGCATTGGCTACGGTGCCATGGGAAGTATGATCATCAGAGGTATCCTTTCATCTGGAGTTTTAGCAGAATCTGACCTCATTATCACCACCCGCACCCCCCATAAATTAAAAGATTTAAAGGAATCATATCCCCTGGTGGAAATAGCTCCAGACAACGTAACTGTAGCACGAAAATCACAGAAACTATTCATATTCGTTAATACAGGCAGGGTTAAAGAATTACTGGAAGAAATAAAGGATCATCTCTCGCATAAAACCCACATCATTTACATTGCTGCGGGTTTAACCATGGAAAATGTTGAAAAGATTTTTCCAGGAAGGATAAGTAAGGTAATTCCCAGTTTAACCTCTGAAGTGGGGGAAGGAATCTCTCTGGTAGCCCATAATAAGCAGGTGGAAGACGTTGATGCTGAGTTTGTTGAACAAACCTTCAAAGCCATTGGAGAAATAAAAATAGTCAAAGAAGACCAGTTTGGACTGGGAGCTAATTTAACTAGCTCTGCCCCTGCATTCATATCATCAATCCTGATGAAATTTACCGAATCTGCCTTAAAAGAAGGTCTTTTCACCCAAAAAGAGGCGGAGGAAATGGTTATAGAAACACTCTACGGAACAGCCAAACTTCTCCAGAAAACTGATATGACATTTGAGGATGTTATCACCAAGGTGGCAACCCGGGGTGGCATCACCGAAGAAGGACTGGACGTGCTGGACCGTGAATTACCTCCTGTATTTGATGAACTCTTTGATATCACCCTGAAAAAATATGAAAAGTTTGAGAATGAATTACACACAGAATATGTCCAATTGAATAGATTAGATTGACAAGGAGATTTGGTGGATTGGTAAACTACGGTTGTTGTTGATTGTTTTGCTGGGTTTTGGTCGTGGTTGATTTGATTAAAAATATGGTTTTTAAAGTTTAAGAGCGAATTGAACTAGAAAATATTATTATAACATTTAACTGGATTTATTATTATATCATTCCGATTATATCATTTCAGGGATTTATTCTTTATTCCAGTGTCCTAATGCAGTTTTATAAAGTGCGTATATAATCACCAGGTAAGCAAGGGATCTAATGGTCAGAAGGAAAATATTAGAGCTCTTAACTCCTAGTATGATACCTAAATGAGCTATACCAAACAGACAAAAAGTTATGGCTATATATAGGGCAATTAAACTCTCTTTTTTACGATATTCCCAGTAACCTAAGCCAACAATTATTATGCAGAAAAATAGGTTCAAAATAGTTACTGGATCCAGGATTATTGTCATGATGGAACCTCCTATGCGAATTATTTCTATCTCTGGAAATGTTAATAAGTTTTTTGATAACCTAGAAAGTGGATGATGAGTAATAAATCATTTATAGTAGAATTAACTTATACATTTCTTAGAACTGGGATAAGGTGCCAGTAATCGTCAAAGAATAGGATTTGAGAAGATGAAGATCATAACCTTATTTGCAATATTAGTCGTGTTAATGATGGGGGTCGTATACGGGGTTATGTTTGCAACTGGCGGAGAAAAAGCCGATATGAATGGTAAAATAATAGGTATATGTCACGCTGATCCTCAGGATGAAAATAACACTCAGGATTCTATTTTAGTTGAAGGATTGATCAGTGGAAATAGCCAAACCCATAATTTATCTGTTAAAATCAACAAAGAAACAGTAGTGGTCAAAAAGAATGGAAACCAACGTGAAAATGCCTCTTCAACCGATCTAAAAACTGGTGATAACGTGGCAGTAATGTTCACCGGACCCTTCGTTGATTCCTACCCACCCCAAACCACAGCCAAAGAAATTATCATAACTCCATCTTAACCACAAATGTTTCCAAATTATAATTTTTTTTCATGATCTCATTTAATTAATAGGGAATATAAGCTAAATTTTTGAAAATATTTCTGTTATTGACAATAGGATGTTGTTAATTGAAATTAATTAAATTACAACCTTTTCTGAGCATTTTAGTAACCGGCCAGTTTTCCATTGTTGAACAGTTTCCTCCGTAAGGTTTAAATAGCAACAATACAATACGTATCTAATGCGCCAAGGTAGCTTAGAGGCGAAGCGGTGGACTGCAGATCCATTACACGGGAGTTCAAATCTCTCCCTTGGCTTTAAATCATTTAAAAGGTCTTTTAAGAAGGCCAATCCATAGGGGTCATAGTGTAATCTGGCTATCATCTGGGACTCCAGTTGTCTTTGAAGAAACGCGCGCTCTGACGTTAGGTATATACAATCGGATGATGATCGATTGGAGTACTGAGACAAGAGAAATCCTAGGATCTGGGTTCAAATCCCGGTGACCCCATTCACTTTTTTTCTATTAACTGTCTTAAAAACCATTTTAACATCTCAAACATTATATCAGGATAAAATATTATCAGGATGTGAAGCTGTTGCCTAAAATCAATGACATCATTGTAATTGAAGGAAGGGGAAATGACTCCAATGTCTATGTATTTGAAGATATCATCGTGGATACTGGAACCGGTCAGAACATGGATTACATCTTAAAATCCATTAAAGAAGCAGGATCAAGTGTTGATGATCTATCCCTTATTGTGAACACCCACAACCACTACGATCATATAGGTGGCAATCGTTACCTGAATCTGGAAGTGGCCATGCACCCAAATGATGCACGGGCCTTAGAAGAAGGGGATGAAGATGTTCTTCTGGCCACCATGTTTGGAAAGACCATGGAAAAAATGGAAGTAAGCCGTAAACTAAATGAAGGGGATAAAATTCATGATTTTGAAGTGTTACTCACCCCTGGTCATACCTCGGGCAGTATATGCCTCTATGATGGTGAAACCCTGATCTCAGGGGACACAGTGTTTTCTGGTGGGGGTTTTGGCCGTGTGGATCTGGGCGGAAATATGGATGACATGAGAAAATCCCTGGAAAGACTCAGTAAACTTGATATACACTATCTTTTACCGGGCCATGGTCCGGCTGTAGATGATGGGTCCCGCCATGTTCAACTGGCCCGTGAAATGTCAACAGGATATTATTAAGGATTTATTTCAAAATAAAATTTATTTTTAAAAGAAATTGGTATACTTAGAGAATTAGATTGGTATAATTATCCTTAAATTAATGTAACATTTCTGAATTATATTTTTTTATTATTTTTAAGATACAACCACTGATAACTCACCAGGCTCATAATGGTTCCCGATAAGATCAGAGTAGGTCAAATTCCACCCAGAATCAGTCTTAGTCGCGTTTATGGTTGCATGAGGAAAATTCCAGTGGAACTTTTCCACCTCAGGGAGGGTATTTGCATATTTTATGGCCTCCTGTGCAGATTCATAGCTCCCGTTATTAACGGTGAGGTTGTTAACCTCTCTTAAATTGGAAGACTCTTTTTGCAGGGTGTTGTAGGTGAAAACCTTATATTTATTACCTCCGTCACTTTCCACCACAGTCCAGGTGAACATGTCTGAGGTGGGATAAGCAGTTATCTGATTGTAACCATCACTCAGGGTCTGACTCTGGAGGGTATCCATTTTTGCATCGGCACGAATCCCACCAAAGGAGATAAGCATAATCATAAATCCCACCAGGGCAATTTTTTTGTATTTGGGATCCAGACGCAGGTAAAGAATGATGAGAACAGCCAGGGCAACAATTGCAGTGACCAGATCAGTATAATAATAAAGATTGGCACTGTAACGGGTCAGGGAAAATGGATAAAATAGGGGTATGCCTCCGGTGGTCAGAAAGTCCAGGAAAAGATGAGTGAGAACTCCAAAATATGCTAATATCACGTTTCGCTTATTGAATTTGATTTTAATATCTCTTCGGATTAAATGGCTGATAAAACCATTTATAGAGGGTCTAGAGATGATGTAAATGAATATGATGGCAGTTACAAGTCCAAAGATGAAACTATGGGTGATTCCTCTGTGGGTGAAAATGAAAAGTTCAGGGGCCAGGAAACCAACTGCAAAGAAAATCACATCAAAATCAACAGATATCCCTCCAAAACCCCCTGAAAGCCGGTCTTTAACAGTAAAACCTTTGACCTTGAGAAGGGTCAAAATAGCAAAGGGCACGATGAAGTGAGTGAAAAAATCCATAATACTACCTTTCCCAGGTTATTAATCCTAAAAAATCTCATAGATCAGTTATCCATTAGATATTCTGTATTATCCTTTTAAAATTGTATTATCTTTTAAAACTGTATTATTCTTTAAAAAGTTATCCCTTAAAAACATCCCATAAGCCTTTTAACAGTACCAGTGCGGGTATAATTTCAATTCGACCAATCCACATGTTGAATATCATGAAAAGTTCTGCAACATCTGGCATGTTGTAAGATACTATCCCCATGGAAAGTCCCACATTTCCCTGGGCTGATGCAACTTCAAACAATGAATCAATCCCACCGTAACCATAACTCATAAGCACCAACCAGCTTATAAACATAAAAAACAGGTATATGAATGTGTAACTTCCAGCTTCCCTGATTTCCACATCTCCCACGGGTTTTCCACTAATCTTACGGGGGATGATTGAACCTTGGGGTGATAATATTTTTTTTATCTCCCAGTAAAGTCCTTTAACCAGGGTAACTACCCTTATCAGTTTAAGGGCTCCGGTGGTGGAACCGGCGGACATTCCAATGATCATAGCGGCTAAAATAATCACCTTGGCATAGTCTGACCAGTTGATCATGGTGCTTATTGGTTGAATATTTGATCCTGTACAGCTAAGGGCGGATATTACAAAAAAGGCAGAATCCATGGATGTAAAGTGAGCGTTAACAATTAAAAGAATGTAAAATACACTAATTATAATTATCATTGCTTGGAACTGGATATCGTGAAACACGTCAATAACCCGTCCCTTCAATGCTTTGTAATGCACCAGGAAGCTGGTACCTCCCAGAATCATCAGGAACATGGTTACAATATAGATGGCATTGCTGCCATAGGCCCCAATACTATCATTTTTAATGGACATACCTCCGGTGGAAAGGTTGGTGAAGGTATTGTTAATGGCATCGAACAGGTTCATCCCCACGATCACGTAGAGCACAATACCTAAAATGGTGTATAAAAGGTATATCCACCAGATAGTTTTCACGGTACCGGTTATACTGGGTTTTATTTTTTCTTCACGTGCTTCTGATTTATATAATCGGGCTGCTGCAGTTCCGGGTCGTATTAAAACTCCTATGACCACAATAACAACTCCAAGCCCACCAACCCACTGCATAAGGCTCCTTAAAAATAGGATTGATTTGGGTAGGATTTCCACGTTGGCGTAAATGGTGAATCCACTTCCACTCCAGGCAGACATACTTTCAAAATAAGCATTCAAAAAATCTATGTTGGTTGAATACATCAAACAGAAACTACCAATAAGGGCGGCCCAAAGCCAGGCCAGGGATGCAATGATCATCCCGTGTTTGAGTTTTAACAGGTTAAAATTAGCAGGTAACCTTCTTAAGAATGCTCCTACTAAAATTGAAAAGGCTCCGAAGGCTAAAAAACCAACGTAGTCATTTTCACCATAGATTAGGGCTATTATTATGGGTATGAGTACTACTATGCCGGTGCCCTGCATTATCATTCCTAAAGGATTGGCAATTAAAATTAGATCCTTCTTCCCCAGATAATTTCTCATATAATCAGAAGATGGTCAATCTTATATATAAATCTCACTAAGGACAGATTTAGAATTAAATTGTCTTTAAATGGTTTAAAATTTAAAAAAAATATTCATATGAAGTGTATTCTTATGAAAAGGTTTCATGGCTTTAATAAAAAAATATTGGGATGTTCAGATGGGGTTGTGTATTATGTGCTTTCCATGGAAAATATAAAAAGGAGAAAATGGACTTACTGCCAGTGATCATCAAGATCACTCACATTGGATCACTCTTGATACAGGAGGGGCAGTTAAAAATATCCATTTCGCTAATTGGATTATTTCTTATCTTTTTCCATGACTTCCAGTTCAGATCCCAGGAAATCTTTAATATCCCTTATACTGTTA
Organism: Methanobacterium formicicum DSM 3637; assembly: GCF_000302455.1. Lineage (NCBI taxonomy): Archaea > Methanobacteriati > Methanobacteriota > Methanobacteria > Methanobacteriales > Methanobacteriaceae > Methanobacterium > Methanobacterium formicicum. The sequence goes on along the minus strand of NZ_AMPO01000001.1, from coordinate 83,535 downwards.
AGTAACTGGGCTGGGAACACTATGGTGGAGTTTTTCTCTGCAGCAATGTTACTTAAAACCTGCATGATCCTCAACTGCAATGCCACAGGGTGTTCAGTGATGATGTCTGCAGCTTCTCCCAGTTTACCTGCAGCCAAGTATTCACCTTCAGCAGATATAATCTTAGCCCTTTTCTCCCTTTCAGCCTCTGCCTGGAGTGCAATGGCTCTTTGCATGCTGTCGGGTAATTTAATATCTTTGATCTCCACGTTGGTAACTTTAATACCCCATGGTTCACTGTGGCCGTCTATGATTTCCTGTATCTTCTGGTTGATTTTTGGTGTTTCTGAGAGCACCTCATCCAGGGTGAACTGTCCCACCACACTACGAACAGTGGTCTGTGATATCTGGTTAACTGCACGGTTGTAATTTTCAATTTCAACCACTGCCTTGTAAGCATCTATCACCTTGAAGTAAGCTACTGCTGCCACATCAATGGATATGTTGTCCTGGGTTATGATCTTCTGGGAAGGGATAGGCATGGTAACGATCTGCAGTGATGGTTTAACCATCCGGTCTACCAGTGGAATTATAATGCGAAGTCCTGGATCTCTGACACCAATAACCTTTCCTAATCTAAAAACAACTCCTCTTTCGTACTGGTTCACGATCCGTATGGAAAGTCCCAGTACAATTAATATCACTATTCCAATTATGATAAGGGTAAATAAATCCATTTTTAAAACCTCCGGTACTTTGATTGAATACTCATTTGTTCATTAATATAATGTGTCCAAGTGTCTAATAAAATAATATGAAGGGTGTAATGATTAATAAATGGGGGAAATCATAAAAAAGTAGTGAGAATCACTTTTTTGTAAATAATGAGCTTAAAATAGGTTATAAATCGATTTTTCTTAATAAATAATGGAAAATGAGTTTAATCTCTGAGAAAATTGAGCCCAAACATTAAGGGTAATAACTATTACAATTTTTAATGTTAAATAGTTAAAGTTATTTCTTTAAACTTATCGAGACATTGAATTTTTCCCTAAAAAAATTAATTTAAATTTAATATCAACTAAAAAAGTTAATAATTGGCGATGATGGTTTATTTTCCATTTTTATCATTTATGGAAAGTTATATATGATCTCCAAACCTAACCTTATAATGATTTTAATTAACTGATTTTTCATTTGATGTTATTGTTTTGAGGGATGAAAATGATAGGTATAATGTCAGACAGCCATGACCATCTGAAAGCAATCAGGGCTGCAGTGGAAGTATTTAACCAGTCAAAGGTTGACATGGTGGTACATGCTGGTGATCTCATAGCTCCATTCACATCAAGAGAATTTGAAAAACTTCAAGCTCCATTAGAGGCAATTTTTGGTAATAACGATGGTGAAAGGCGCGGATTAAGGGCAGCATATGCAAAACTATGTGCACTGGAAGATTTCAAGGAATTAGAAGTTGATGGTAGAAAAATAGCGGTAATCCATGGAACAAACCAAGCACTGGTGGATGCCTTAACCGAAAGCCGAAAATATGACCTGGTTATACGTGGCCACACTCATCAAATGGAAGTAGAAGAGGGCGAAACAATGATTATCAATCCCGGTGAAACCTGTGGATATGTATCTGGGGTGAAAACAGTGATACTCCTGAACACCATTGATCTCAGCTGGGAAACAGTGCAACTTTAATCCATTTTAAAAGTTTAAATAGTTATTTTAATAGACTAGTGGATTCCTGTGTATTGCAGTCGATTCAGATTTAATAATTGATTCAATTATTACTGGATTGTAGTGATTCACTTGACAGTAATTTGGTATCATAATTTAATTTAAAAAAATAAATTCGCTATAAGCTATGATTTCGTTTATTCACTGAAATTTATGCTTATTAATTTAGTTAAATCTGTATCCAGTGGAGTGGTGATGGTTGATAAAAATTAATGCACAACGGGTGAATCGGTATGAAGCATAAGACGCTGATTCTGATGCTGGCAGGTGTTGGAGTACTGGCTTTAATGGTGCTATTTATCGGCCCGGAAAAGATTGAAACTGCCCTTCAACAGTCCAATCCATGGTATTTGGCACTGGCAGTTATCATTCAACTGGCTATATACGGTCTCTGGACTGAAAGATGGTCAATTACCACTTCTTCACTGGATATATCCATTAAACGAAGACACCTCCTCCCGATGCTCATGGTGGGGCTGGCCATTAACAACATCACCCCCAGTGGAAGAGGGGGTGGAGAACCAGTAAGGGCATATTTACTCAGTAAATATTCACAGTCACCATTTGAAAATGCTTTTGCAACGGTTATTGCTGATAGAGGCCTTGATACTTTTCCTTTCATAGCTCTAGCCATAATAACCATAATAACCGCTATCTTGTACATAAACCTACCCCAGTGGATGGTTATCACCTTGGTAATAGGCCTTATAATATTGATAGTTGTTTTCTTCCTGGCACTTTACATGTCCATAAACCGTGAATTTGGTGACAGGGCTGTGCGATGGTTTTTAAATATTTTAAAAAGAATTTCCAGTAAAATGCACAATCGAGTAGAACAAAGGGCTATTAATGCGGTTGGAGGGTTTCAAGATAGTATGAGAGTTATGATCACTGATCGTAAGGTTCTCCTCTATGGAATACCAATTTCTTTTGTAATATGGGGCCTTGAAATCATGCGGGTTTACGTTGTATTCCTGGCATTAAATATAAACGCGCCTCTGGAGATCATAGCAGCAGTTTTTGTCATTTCCACCCTTATAGGAATGATTCCATTACTTCCAGGGGGTTTAGGTGCTGTGGATGGTATGATGATCCTCCTCTACTCCTACGCAGGCATACCTGCATCGATTAGTGCGGCCGCCACTCTGGTGGAACGGTTGATATCCTTCTGGATGACTACCATTTTAGGAGTGGCAGTTTTACCCTACTTCGGTGCCGATGCAGTGGATAAAATGACTAAAAAACTGTAACCTATCCTGTGGACACATCAACATGCTATCTCATTGCGGGTAAGTAATTAATATATGATTTATTATAGTCTGGAATTGGTTTAACTAGGGTATATGTCAAATTCAAACTATTTTTACTCTTAAAATCTTTTAAATCAGCTGTATTGTCCTAAGAACAAATGGAAAAATATATAAAACCTCCAGCACTAGATCAAGTCGGTGATTATCATGGAAATAAACGGAGTAGAAATACAAGACACTTTTGCAGAAGCATTCGGTATACAGGTATCCCGACTGCTGGTAACCGCAGCAACCAAAAAACTGGCGAAGATCGCAGCTACTGAAGCCACTGGATACGGAACATCAGTAATTGGTTGCCCAGCAGAGGCAGGAATTGACTGTTACGTCCCACCAGAAGAAACCCCTGATGGCAGGCCGGGTTACATCATCATGATCTGTAACATGAGCAAGAAGAAACTGGACCACGAATTACTGGAACGTGTGGGAATGTGCATCCTCACCGCAGCAACCACCGCAGTTTTCGATGCCATGGAAGACCCTGATGAAAAAATGACCACCGGTAAAAAACTCAAATTCTACGGTGACGGTTATGAGAAAGTTACTGAAATTGATGGAAGAACCATACACTCCATCCCACTCATGGCTGGCGACTTCCTGGTAGAAGAAGAACTGGGAATCAAATCCGGTGTTGCTGGAGGAAACTTATTTATAATGGCTGATACTCCGGCATCAGGATTACTGGCTGCAGAAGCAGTTGTAAATGCCATAGAATCAATTCCTGGAACCATCACACCATTCCCTGGAGGAATAGTTGCATCAGGTTCCAAAGTAGGCTCCAACAAGTACAAATTCCTGGGTGCATCCACCAACGAGAAAATGTGTGTAACCCTCAAGGATGATGTGGAAGGATGCCAGATCCCCACCAACGTAGACGGAGTTTACGAAATCGTTATTGATGGTGTGGATGAAGAAGCAGTCAAAGCAGCCATGAAAGCAGGTATAGAAGCAGCAGTACAGGTTCCTGGTGTTCTGAAAATGAGTGCAGGTAACTTCGGTGGAGACCTGGGCGCTTTCAAAATAAGCCTGCAAGATCTGTTCTAATTAACCTGAAAATATAGTTTAAAGGGATTTTTCCCTTTATTTTTTTATTAAACAAATTTAATTAACCTTTCAATTCAAACAACTTCAATAAACACTTTAAATTCTTAAACATTCATTTTGATATTAATCACGTGTTCCTTATGTGATTTGGGATCATTAAGGGGTTTTTTTATTCGTACTATTTTTGTTCTGCATCGAAATATTTATTCTATACAGAAACCAGCCGGTTCTGCACTTTCTACTATCTCCCAAATTTCTTTTTCAGGCAGATCCGCCCCTAAAAGTAAACCTGATTTATCCAGCATTTTTATAATCTTTTTAATGGTTTTAACATCCGCGGCAGAGACAGTGTGGGAGTGTATATTTCGAGAGATATGAGACAGAGCATCTAATGATCTTCTGGCATCTGGTTTCTTATACTCCTCTTCACATCTTTTAAGGTCATCATTATCTTTTAGGTAGAGTTTCCTCGTGACAACCTGTTCTAAACCTGGAAGGTAGTGTTTTGAATCCAGTATTCTTCCCCCATTACTGATTATAATCTTCTTGTCAGTGGTAACACCGGGCTCGTGTCTGAGTAAAAGTTCACTCACCCTTCCATATTCTTTGATCTTTTGGAAAATCTCTTCCTGACTTAGATTAACTCCTAAAAGGAACCCTTTCCTCTTAAGCTCTCTTTCCACATTACTAAGGCTTTTAGTGTCAGGGCCAGTTATGCGGTGGGAGTGTATTCCCCCGCCTGAAAGAATGTAAAGCCGTTCCATGGCTTCCATCCTGGCAGAATCTTCCTCTAATCGTTTAAGGAATCTATCCATCTCCTGAGTGTCTTTTAACTCAACTTTCCTTTTTAAGGGTTCGTGAAATCCGGGTAAATAGTATTCTATATCTTCAAGGGTGCAGCCGTGTTTTAAGATGATCTCTGCTTCTTCCCTAATATCCCGGACATCGTGGCTTTCGGTGATCTTTATTTCTGGTTTGATAACCACTTCCACCAATCTCCCGTACTTACGAGCCACTTCCTTAATTTCTTCTTCATCAAGGTCCACACCCAAAAGCAAACCTTCCTTCTTAAGATCTTCTGCCACTTTTTCCAGGGTTTCTTTATCCGGTCCTGATATCCAGTGGGAGTGTATGCCACTTACTGATTCATAAATCCGCTCTAAGGATTTTTTTCTTTCAGGGGATTTATCCAGACTATCCAGAAAATGGTCTAGCTGGTCCATCTCACTTACCCCAATTTTCCTGGCCAGGGGTTCTTTGAATTCTGGTAGGTGATACTCGATGTTTTCAAGGGTGCAGCCGTGTTTTAAGATTATTTCAGCTTCTTTCCTGATTTGTCTCACATCATGCATCATGGTGATCTTCATGATGGTTGGTTGGATAGCTGCGAAGTATATGTCTTCAGCACCACTACTTTCGGGTGAAATGACTTTATTAGCCCCTGAACGATATAATCGTTTGATATTTACTTTTTTGCTGGCTCGAGTGACGATCCATATTTCAGGGTGTATTTCTCGGGCAGTGAGGGTTATGAAAAGGTTATCCACATCTTCACCGGTGGTTATTATAACTCCCCTGGCCCTTTCAATACCAGCATCTTTCATTATATTTTCGTCGGTTGCATCACCTGGAATAGCAAGAACATCCGGTTCCTCCCAGAGCTCCTGTTCAACGATTTTTTGATCCTTTTCAATGATAACAACGTCTTGTTTTCTTTTTAACAGTTCGTTATGAACTGCGCTACCTACTCTCCCGTAGCCGCAAAGGACGAAATGATTTTTAACGGATTTTAACATCCGCCTGTGTCTTGCTCCTGATGTAATATCTTCTACAGTCATGGAAACCACCATAATTATTAAAGTAAAGGCATAAGCAATTAAACTGGCTCCTCCCAGTACCAGGGTGATTACGAAAAATTTTTGTAAGGGTGAATGTGGGCTTATATCACCATAACCTACAGTGGCAGTGGTGATAACCGTGAAATAAACGGCATTTATGGGGTCAAGTTGCATTATAACAGTTGATCCGATTATTCCATAGATTAACAATCCCACCACAGCAATTATTGGATATTTAATTACTGAAAAAGGAATTGAAGGAACTATGGGAATTGAAGGGCTAGGGGTCTGCAAGTCATCACCGTGATGCAACCATTATTTATTTTAATCAATTTTAGTTTTATTATAATCAATTTTAATGATTTTTACTATCTGGAATCCCTAAATGTTATGGGTATGGTTAAATATCATCTTTCTTATAATTATAACTAGTGATAACATGACTCCTAAGGATATGATGGTTGCAGATGCCAACTCTGAGGCCATGGGCATTCCACAAACCTCTCTAATGGAAAATGCTGGAAGCTGCCTGGCCAGAAGAATTATCAATAACAGGAACCCTTGTAAAGTGGCAATATTTGCTGGAAATGGGGGAAATGGTGGTGATGGATTTGTAGCTGCCAGGTACCTCATAAACCATGGTTTTGAAGTTGAAGTATTATTTTTATCCGACCCTGCCCTTATCAAATCACCCGAAACCAGGCTGAACTGGGAAGTTCTGGAGAGAATGAGTAATGGAACTAACCCACTATCACTTAATATTGTTAAGGACTCTTCATATCTCCGCAAAACAGATGCAGAAGTGATAGTTGATGCTCTTCTGGGCACCGGTGTCAGGGGAAATCTCCGTGAGCCGATATCTACTGCAGTGGATATAATCAACCAGTCCGAAGGATTCACTGTAGCAGTGGATGTGCCTACCGGTGTTGATCCAGGTTCAGGTATGGTTGCGGATAAGGCGGTTCATGCTGATGTAACTGTGACCTTTCATAAGGTTAAGGTGGGCTTGAACATTGCCAGTGTGGATTATGTTGGGAGTATTGAACTTTTTGACATTGGAATCCCCAAAGAAGCAGAATTATTCACAGGACCTGGCGATCTTCTGCGTATTGAAAAAAGGGATCAAAAATCTCATAAGGGTCAAAATGGAAAAGTTCTGATAATTGGGGGAAGTAAAGAGTATTCTGGTGCACCGGCTCTAGCAGCCCTGTCATCGCTTGCTGCAGGTGCAGATTTGGCGGTTGTAGCCTGTCCACAACAGTTGTCATCGGTCATCAGATCTTACTCTCCTGATTTGATTGTCCATGGATTATCAGATGATTTTATTAATCCCAAAGACACTGAGGAGTTGATTAAACTCTCAGAAAACTTTGATTCAGTAGTACTGGGTTGTGGAATAGGGAGAGAAGAGGAAACTGCTATAGCAGTTAATGATCTGGCAGTTGAAATTGAAAAACCAATGGTAATAGATGCTGATGCTCTGAAAATGTTGGGTCCTGGAGTTTTACCCCGTAGAATCTATGAAACTGTAATCACACCCCATGCCGGAGAGTTTCGTGAATTTTCAGGCATAACCGCTCCTCAGGATCTGCAGGATAAAATTAAGGTGGTTGGTGAGGTTTCAAGAGAGTCTGATACCACGGTAATTTTAAAGGGAGCAGTGGATATCATAGCTGGTAATGACAAACTTAAATTGAACAGCACTGGAAATCCCGGGATGAGTGTAGGTGGAACTGGGGATTGTTTGGCTGGTTTAATAGGTGCACTACTTGCCCAGGGTCAAAATGCATTTGAAGCAGCTTTTTTAGGGGCGTACATTAATGGAAGGGCGGGGGATATGGCAGTAGGAGAATATGGCTTTAATTTTTCTGCTACAGATCTTTTAAGATACATTCCCCGATGTTTTTAAATTATAATCTAGTTTAAACCACTGCATGGGCAAAGTATAAAAGCTCACATACATCTCTGTTTTCATTTTTACCTTGGAAATATGCTTTTTTATAGTCTTCACTGGTCACGTTTTCGATACTGGAAAATCCAAATTCCTTAAGGAAATTTTCGATCTCTCCTTCTTTGATTCCAAATTGTAATGGTTCTCCTATTTTTATCAGATGATTCCTGATGTTTTGTCCTATTTCCAGCTTACAGGTCCCATCAATTACTGATTGAGGATAATAATCGAAAATAACCCCACTTCCTTTGGCTGAATTTTCAGTTATGAATGAAAATATTTCTGCAACAGATTCTGGAGGGATGTACATAACCAGGCCTTCTAATATAAAAAGAGTCTTTTTTGAACTAATAAATCCATTTTCAAATAATTTTTCGCCAATTTTCTCTTTTTCAAAATCTACTGGCACATAAACTACATTTTCGGGAGTAGAACCGAATATTTCCTTGATTTTTTCTATTTTAAAACCCTGAGTGTTGGGGTGATCCATTTCAAAGATATTCACATTCTTTTTTAATTCTTCAATTCGATATGCTCGTGTATCATAGCCAGCACCAAGTATGACTAACTGTTTCAGGCCATCTGCTACTGATTTTTTAACGAAATCATCGAAATATCTGACTCTGGCCATTATTGAACTACTTAATCCTGGAAAAAGGCGTTCAGTATTTTCAATAAGTTTTTTTGCTTCTTCCGGGTGTTTCTTTCCAAATTCTATTATTTCTGGCCTAATGAAATGTATAGCATACGGATCGTAACAGATACGCTCATTTTCCCCTTTGGATGATTCTCCAAATCTCTGCATGGCAATGCCTTCTGCCATTTGGCTGGGCCCTTCTCTATTGGCCTTAATTTGATTTTTTTCCATAAATCTTCACCTTTGATAAAATGACATAATGTCATTTAATGACATGGTGTCATTATATATAAATAGTTTTCCCTTCCTTGAAAAAAACTAAAGAGAAAGATATTAAAGAAAATTAAAGTTTATTCTAGCTTTTTACTAACTTTACTGCTAACCATATAACCTATAAAGTCCCCAACATCCATTAAAAATTGATCATGACTGATATTCTGGCTTTCAAGCAAATTACTCAAGTCCGGTGGCATATTATCCAAACTATTGGCTATTAGTGTCAAGAGTGCAGTTGCCTCAACAGGATTAACATCAGAACGGATGTTTCCTTCATTTATTCCATGTTTAATGGCGTCACAGAGTATATTTAACATGTCGCTGCGTAAATTTAGGATTTCCTTAAGGTACTCTCCTGTGGTGAATTTAGGTATTGGAAAATTAGCTAAGCTATTAGTATCCTCAATGAGTTTTTTATACTCTAAATAGTATTTACTGTGCTCAATCTGTCCAATTTTATGTTTATTATTTATATTTATGTTGGAAAGATCAAATCTTCCAGAGAGAAAATAATTATAACTCTTCAAATAGTCAGGATATGTTTTTGCAAATGTGTAATAGGCTTTTCTGAAGGCAGCAAGTTTTTCAACACCTATTTTTACTTTCTGAGTTTCTTCTTCAATCAATGAATATAAAATAATAGTTCCTCGAAGTACAATTGCAAAAAATAGTTCTTCTTTATTCTCAAAGTATAGATAAAGGGTGGATCTACCTAAATCAACCTTTCGGGCAATCTCATCCAAAGAAACGTTTTCATAACCTTTGGAGAAGAAAAGAGTCTCGGCGGCGTTGATTATTTCGTTTCGCCGTTTTTCTTTTTTACGCACATTGCGGTCTGAGGTAGACATGTTATAAACTTACTTTTAACTTGTAATTTAAATTTACCCCGTAAAACTCAGTTTTAACTTCTTAATTAACCGATTGTGAATGGAATTTATTATGTTTTGCCATCAAATATAGCAGTTAAATTTGGCTTACAATGCTTTCCAGTTGTTCTAAATCCCTCACCTCAAAGCAATCTGCACCAGCATCTTCATAATATGAAACACAGCTATCTGCCACATTCCATTTTGCTTTCGGTTCAGGATTTAGGATTATAACTTTTTTGGAATTTCTTGACATTTCTTTAATCAGATCCGCACTCAATGGTTTACGTCCGTATTTTGTTAAAAGTCCAGTTTTCATGGATGGATTGTCATGTTTTGGTCCAGCCCAGTCCCTGCAGTCACTTAAAATTATAACATAAGATCTGTTGTTTAAATTGGACTGGCTGAGAAATCCTTCAAAGGCAGTGAACATATTGGATTTGCCTTGGATCATCTGATTTTGCTTCCTGATCTCCAGGACTTTAAGAAAAGCATTGATCACTTCGTCTTCCTGGAGGGCAGCTGATATTTCTGTGGTTTTATTGTCAAATTCAAAAGCCCTTAGATTGCTAAAAGAATGTTGGGCTGCGTATACCATACAGAAGAACCAGAGACTGATCCAGTCACAGGAAATGCTGACATCGTTTAAGAAGTAATGGTTGTGCTTTTTTATAGGGGGTTTGCTTTTCACCATCTCCAGAAGGGTCCCGCCATGTTTCATATTTTTCCGGATGGTCCGTCTGATATCCGGTTTTTGTTTTTTTGATTGTTTGAGTCGTCTTGATCTTTTGGTGGCTATTTTTCTCCCTAATTTCTGGCATAAATCTATTAATTTTGGGTCTAGTGAATTTAACTCCGTAAGGTTGCGTTTAAGTGAATTATTATCTGCATTACTTTTAGAATTCTCATCACTGCTTCCTCCCATGGTATTTTCGATGTAGTCCAATTTTATATCATCATCAAGACTATCTTTAATGTGTTCCATGCTGTGTGCAAATGGGATGTACTTGGTTTTAGAGTGGAAAGATTCATCCGGGTTAGTGGTTGCACGGTATTGGGATTGTGTTCTATTTTTAGAATCAATCTGAGTTTTATGGATATTGCCTTGGGGAACATCTCCTTTCCCTTCAAAAAATGATTCGTAAATTTCGTCAAATTTTTTCCTTTTAAGATGGTCTTTAAGATAAATTGATGCAAATGCTTCTTTTAAATCTCCATTACCTTCTTCAATTAGTGGAATGGCTTCATAAGCACTCATGGTACATCTAAGACTGGCAGGAATTCCATTTTCCCTTAGAATTCCTGAGAATCTAATGAGATCTTTTTTCATTTTTTTTCACTTTTTCACTCAAAGAAATTTTCACTTATAGAATGATTCCAAAACTTTTTCCCGGTCTTCTTCGTTTTTTATGACCACGTTGATGGTTTTTTTAAGGGAATCTTCGTTTAATTTATTTCCATCAAACATAATCACGCCTTTAATCCAGTCTACAGTGGCCCGGATGGAGGGTATTTTTGTGAGGTTCATCCTCCGGATCTTCTGCATAGCATGAACCACATCTTCCACTAAATGGGGGGAAGCATCCGGTAAATGAGTCTTCACGATCTCCACCTCTCTTTTGAAGGAGGGATAATCAATATAGAGATAGAGGCAACGATCTTTGGTCTCATCCAGTAGCTGCCGCTGGGAGTTCGAAGTCAAAATCACCAGAAGATCATTTTTAAGATCAAATGTCCCCAGATCATTCACTGTGATCTGTTTTTCCCCCAGTGCTTGCAGAAGAAAACTCTCCACCTCTTCATCTGCCTTATCAATCTCGTCAATCAGGATAACCGAGGATTTATCGTTCATGAATGCAGAAAGAAGTGGTCTTTTAATGAAAAAATCTCCCTGAAAAACATCATTCTCCACATTATCCTGCTGATTATCCTTTATTTTTGACATTTCAAGATGCAGTAACTGTTTTTGGTAGTTCCATTCTCCTATGATCTGTTCAAAAGTTATACCTTCGTAACACTGCACCCTAAAAAAATCCCTCATAAATGCCCTTGACACGGCCTTGGAAAGCTCAGTTTTACCAGTTCCGGGAGGACCTTCAATTAGAATGGGTTTTTTAAGTGATAATGCCAGAAACACCACGTTAACGATGGTATCGTCTGGAACGTAACTATTCTCTTCCAATACTTTTTCCACGTAATCTGTATTCAAAACAATTTCACTCATGAAATCACCCTCATTGGTCACATCATTAATTCGTCATAAATCATTAATTCTCATTAATCTATTAGTAATAAGCCAATTGGAGTTATTGGGGTTCGATTGCCCTCACTTGGAAACTTAAGTTCTATTCCTACATTTTCTGCTGTTTTCAACACATTGATGCCCATGGCTTCAGCTGAAAAACGTGCCATCAACGCGTTCTGGCAACCATTATCCAGGTCACAATTTTCACATAACAGGCATTTTCCACCAAAAAATGCTATAGCAAAGGAATATCCCTGATTGAAGGCTGCTCTTTCGATTTCCAGTAAATCAGTTAACATGGTTTTGTAAATATTGGATATATCTGCCCATATTGTGGGTGATAAATTGTTTAAGTCCTGATTCCACAGCCGAGATTTTTCTCCTTTTATTTGCTCATATTTTTCTATTTTTCCGGATATTTCCGGAGGTTTGAGCTTAACAATCATGGCAGTACTGTAATCATTCAGCATCCTCTTGAATTCCTCTATGCTTGGAGTATAGGGGGGACATTTCAGGTTCTTCCCATAGTAAGGACAGACCATGCACTTGAGGCGTACTCTATCTTCGACTACTACTTTTTCAGCAGGGATGATCTTTGTAGAGGTAACCCCTAAATCCAGAGCAAATTTTTCTAAAACCACGTAATTATCATTTTTTGGCATTTTTCCACCTAAAATTTGTTCTACCTGCAAATTTCCACCTAATTTCATATTTTAATTAGAATAACTGAGCTAAATAACATGATCTTAATCAAAAAGCAATTTTGCTGATTTTATCTGGGAATCCAAGGCATTCCAGTGCTTTGTTGCGTATCTGGATCATCTCCAGGGTCACCGAACCAGCACTGTTTTTTGGCTCAGGATAAATAAGTGAAAATACCAATTTATCACCTATACTGACTCCTCCCATGGTTAATGGAACAGAATTGCTCATTACCGGGAGAAAAATCATTTGATCAATTTTAAGGTCCCCGTAAATCTCGGGTATGTTCAGCCTGCCTAGATTTGATGCAATCGTGCCGGGTACCATGTGCTCTGCTTTTTTTGCAAATGAAAAAGCAATGTTCTTTTCATCGTTTAAAAACTGTTTTAAATTCTCGGTCTGAGTATAGGCCTCTGGAACAACCTTTGCAAATGGTGCAAAAGATGATAATGCATCGGTGAGTGTGGGGTGAAAGTTCAGAACTTCAAGGGCCTCAGAATCCAATTTTTCCACCCTTTTATGGATTTCTTCATGTAATATGGAAACATTCTCCCAGAATGGTTTTTTGGAGTTATATGTATAGGAAAAACTTGGTGCTCCTACACAGAGGCAAAATACATCCCCTATTTCTTCCTTGGCATGTCTGCGTAGGTCAAATGGGATCCAGATTTGTTTCTGATTCTTTTTAAACGGCCCATTAATTTCTTCACGTGCTGCAATGAATGCGGTGGTGACAGCAGATCCAACTGTTACCCCATTTTCTCGGCATCTGTTTGAAAGACCTCTGGTCTGGTTGGGGTCAAGTTCCAGAAGAACCGTGTTAAATCTATTTTTATCCCAGTATGTATTCTGTAGGGCAACAGAATCTTCATATTCAAAAGTATAAGGTTTTTTTTTCCATTTTCTATTAGCTTGAGATATGAAAAGACGCATCATAATGGAGGAAATCGAAAAACCTTTTTTTGGAAAAAAATCAATCATATTCTGTGGGGGAATCATTTCAATCTCTTTTTCAGGATTCACGCAGTAATTGAGCACATCCCGAACCAAATAGGTCAGTGACATACCATCACAAATGCAGTGGTTACATATTATAACTAATTCAGAAACTTTCTCTGAATGTATTAACATAAACCTTATCATTGGGCCTTTCTCCAAATCAAAAGGTATGGTGATTTCATGCTGGAATTTGTCAAACCATTGTATGTTTGAAACTCGTTGAATTATTTTAAAAGGAGGTTGGGGAACATTGTCCGATGAAAACCATGCATTGTTATCCTCATCAAACACTATCTTGGCACCAAGAAGTGGGTGCATTTTACAAGCAGTGTTTATTGCCAAACGCAGTTTTTCTGGGGAAATATCACCATTAATCCTTGTAATCAGTGACACATTACTGTAAGGAGTCCAGAAATAAACTCGTTCAAGATTATTAACTTTACGGATATGTCGAGAGACATCATCATTGCAAACATTGTGTTCTGCTCCGTTATGGGCAGTATTACTATCATCTTTTACCACGGACATAATATTCTTCTCCTTTTTAATTGAAAGATGTTAATTAACCTTCATTATTTTCAATTTCTTCTAAAAATTCTCTAACAGGTTTGAGCAGTAAATCTGGTTTGTTCCTGATGAATAAGTGGTCCTCTTCAACCAAGATCAATCTGGAATTAGTTATCCCATTAGAAAGTTCGCTGGCAAATTTTACTGGTGTGGACGCGTCTTTGGTGCTGTTGACTATGAGGGTGGGTGATGTAATTTTTCCCAGCTTTTTCGACCATCAAAATTTTTAAGTGCCTTAAACTGTCTTAAAAATGATTCAACGGTGGGAGGATGTTCACTCACAGTGTCCAGAAATCCTGGTTGAGTCATTGCAGTGTGTAAACGTTTGTAGGAAATTGCAGGTTGTGGGTCATCTTTATGGGGGGACCTGGCAGCAGCAACGTTTAAAATTAAACTTTTCACTTTTTCAGGGTATTTCGCTGCAATTGACAGTGCAATACGTGACCCCATGGATATTCCTAATATGTGGGCACTTTTGACACCAAGTACATCCATAAGTATTACAGTGTCTTCAGCCATCATCTCAATAGAATATGGATGGTCTGGTTTGTCGGTTCTGCCGGTGCCTCTACTGTCAAAAAGAATAATCTTATATTTTTTACTCATCAGGTTAGTCAGTTGATGAGTAAACTGGAGTATCTCTCCCCCTATTCCCCAGATTACTATAAAAGGTTCTCCTTCTCCGTGTATTTTGTAATAGATGTTTATATCATTAACCTTAACCTTAGGCATATTATTCTTCCTCCAGATGGGGGAGCTTTTTGTCATTTTTATGACTTTTTCCTGAAATTCTGATTCATATATTACAACAGGCTGTTATTTTGTAACACATCGTAATTTTATAACAGTCTGTTATTTAATAACATGGTGTTATTATTAAATATAAACTTTGCGGTTAAGATCAATGATCTATTGGAATTATCTAGAACTGAATTTCCTAGAACTAACTACCCGATAAAGAACTAAACTACAGGATAAGGAAATAAACTACCCGATAAGGATAAATTTGTTAAAAAGCCTTTAAATTATTTGAAAATAGGTGTAGGGTCATAAATATGAAAATAATAATACTCGAAAAAGTAATTTAATGATATAAACAATAAATTAATGCTTAAAAAGAAAAAAATATTTATGATTCTTTGTTTTTTAGTAATTCATTAACAAAATACATGAAATCTGCTTCAAATTCATATAAATTAATTTCTCTATCTTTGAGTTCCTTCATTATCATTGGAGGGGGGTTTAAAATAGTATCCAGGGCATTCATTACCAAAAAGGTTGCGTATAAAGAATCAAGTTTGGAAGAGAATTTCCCCATTTTAATTCCATTTTTTATGGCCAGATGAAGCATATCAAATATTTCTTTTTGCAACCGGGTTATTTCCCTTACATCATCCCATGCGGGACGTCTTAAACCAACAACATCTGATCCAAATCTTCCTGATTGAAAATAAGTATAAACCTCAAAGTATTGGGGATATAAACTGAAGAATGTGTAATATGATTTCCCCATAGCATTGATTTTTTGAGTATCGATTGCTGATTTCACGTTATTTTTAACCATTTCATTCAGTATTTTAACTCCACGTAAAATAACTGCAAAACATAGTGCTTCTTTATTTTTAAAATAGATATAAAGTGTCGCTCGGTTCAACTCCACTTCTTTGGCGATATCGTTCATGGAAACGTTATCATAACCTTTGGTGAAAAATAACTTCTCAGCAGCGTCAATGATGGACTGTTTTCTCTGTTCCTTCTCTCGCATCCTCCTGGCCGCTGTTGACATTGAATCTCACCTAACTTAAATATAATCAGTTTAAAGGTATACTAATCACACTAATGATAGTTTTGTTTTTAGAACTTTAATAATTAAGTATAAACCTCTCTTGGGGGATACAATAGGTGCGAAAATCGGTTATTTCCTGATGGTCTCCATAACCATGTGCTTCCACAGGTCCATGGAGTCCTCAATGAACTGTTCATGAGTAATGCCCTGACTTTCCAGTACTTTTAAAGTGGTTGGGCCCAATCCCACAATCCTTTCTGCAGTTATCGCCACAAAAACAGCTACCTCAATGGGTTTAACACCTTCACGTACAGTTCCATCTCCAATCCCTTCCTGGATGGCATTACAGATGATTATCATAATGTTTGCAGTAACAGATTCTATTTGAATTGCATATTCATCGGCACTGTTTTGGAACCTTTTTGATTTATAGTAAAGGTAAGCGTCGTGGTAATCAGGGTAATCCTTATAAAATGCAAAGTAAGCACGGCCTGCTTCTTCAAGTTTGTCTATCCCGGTTACTCCAACTTCAACCCTGTTTTTGAGAATTTCCTTGAAAATTCGAACTCCTCGAAGTACAATGGCAAAATAAAGTGATTCCTTATTTTTAAAATAGAGGTAAAGGGTGGCTTTGTTAAGGCCAACATCCTGGGCAATCTGGTTCATGGAGACATCATCATAACCTCTGGAGAAGAATAATTCTTCCGCCACGTTGAGGATATAGTCACGTCGCTGTTTTTTTTCACGTTTTCTTATTTCTTTGATTGACAATTGACATCACCGTAACCATTCACACTTACATCTGCCCTTAGAATTCTTCAAAAAAGTTAGGTAATGGAATTAATTAGAATAATTTACCTAACTTGAGCATTGCTTTGGGGGATACCTTAACCAGCACTTTTAACAGATCAGTAGGGCTTATCCGGTCAAAATCACTTTCATTGAAGGCATCTGCAATGGAATCCAGCTCTTTATCAGAAAGGCTTAAGAGATACTCTTTGGCCTTAAGATATTTCTTAAATGAGTCCCCTATCTCTTTTTGGCAGCGTTTCTGGTATTCTTTAAGGTTCTTTTTAGAGTAATCTCCATCTGCAATGGCCTGTGCAGCCACCTCACCTGCTATACGTCCTCCGGTCATTCCACTGATGATACCTCCACCATCAAGGGGATTTACCATTCCTGCTGCGTCTCCAGTGATGAGGACGTTGTCAGTGATTAATTCTTTGTGGAGTCCTCCCACCGGGTCACCACCCACATTCAGTTCCACAGGCTGGGCATTCTGGGTCCCGGGGTATTTGTCCACAAATTCCAGAAGGTGCTGGTAAGCTGTTTTATCGGTTTTGTTGCTGATAATTCCTAAACCCACGTTGGCTATATCTTCGCCTTTTGGGAATATCCAGGCGTAACCGCCCGGAGCTATGCTTCCAAATATGAGTTCGAGGCAGCCAGGTTGTTTCATATCCACGCCCACCATTTCAAACTGGGCGCATGATTCCATGTTACCTGGTTTTAAACCGGTTTTAAGACCGGCCCATCTACCTACTCTTGATTCTGGGCCATCGGCACCTATGACTATTCTGGCTTTTATTTCAAAGGGAGTTCCCATGTGTTCCAGCTGGACAACGATCCCATCATTTTCTTTGCTCATGCCAGTGGCTATGGTTTTAACCATGATCTGGGCACCGGCACGGGCTGCATCCATGGCCAGGTGTTTGTCGAAGACTTTTCTCTCCAGAACATAACCCACCTCAGATAATTTAACCTTATCTTCGTCCAGCAGTACGTCGGTTCCATTGGGTGAAACCAGACGCACTTTGTTAATGTCACTGGCTATCCATCTAGGATTTGGAGTTACTCCTAACCTCTTTAGTCCATCTTTGGATACTCCTTCTGCACATCTTTTAGGAGCACCAATTTCTGATTTTTTATCGACCAGGAGTACTTTTGCTCCGTTTAAAGCTGCGTGTTTGGCTGCCATGGAGCCGGCAGGCCCAGCTCCTATGATTAGAATATCTGTTTCCAACATTAAACCACCTCTTCCTCCAGGGCCTTAACCGGACATACCTGAATACAAATCTTACAATTGTTACATTCTTCGTTGTTGAATTCCAGTGTTAGTTCTCGTACCTGAATGAGGTTCCGGGGGCAAACCCCTGCACATTCCCCGCAGTACATGCACCATTCTTTAACTATCATAAATCCTCACCTCAAAAACATGTTTTATATGATTTTAAAAAATATAACCATTATTTATATTAATAACCAGTGGTTACCATGGGTTATAAATGTTGTGTTCAGGTTGAGAAGTGGTGTTGAAATAATAAACTTTGAAATAATAAGCTTTGGTTTAATTACATTAAAATTTGATTTAATTACATAAAAAAACGTAATTCTATTGAAATGATTATTCATTTTAAAGAAAGAATTTTGCTTAAATGCTGAAATAAAACTAAAATTAATCTAAAAAAATAAAATAAGATTGTGGATATTAATCCACATTGTTCTAGGTTTTTTATCAATCTGCTTATAAAGCAGGGATGATTAAGTCCCTTTCTCCGCCAGGCAGGAATTCTCGTAGAGCACCTTTGGCGA